>JAAYLF010000063.1 GCA_012522035.1 Clostridiaceae bacterium | reverse complement strand
CATTAGGGAAATGCCTGATGAAGCTCTATTGTCTATCAGCAGACTCGGAAAAGGTAGTTTGAAGGATATAAGGGAAAAGGTTGATGCCATAGACAGGAACTCCAAAAAACTCTTGGATGATGAAGGCATGGGAGATACCCATTTTCTTTCTAGACATTTTGACTCAATTTCCAACCATGTTAAACAGAGAAAACTTAAGCCGTATATTATTGCGTATACTGACAACATTCATTCTCTGGAAGTTCTAAACAGGTATTTTGGCGAGCTGGAGTACGTGTCCGATATTGAAAAGGTCATAAAGGAATTAAAGTGCAACGAGGAAGAGATGCTTGTTGTAAAATGCTTTGTCAGGTATCTGGGTATCGATGTCAACGACATGGTTGTGGATGCCTTGGAAAAGATTGCGGGTACTGAAAGATGTATGTACATACTGCAGAGCCGATCCCAGGGCAGACCCCTGGAGGATATTGGCAGGGGCAGTGGTATCACCAGGGAGAGGGTAAGACAGCTGGAAGATATCATGTGCAAAGGCTTTGTACAATGCGACAAAAGAAAGAGGTTTCTTAACCTTTTTGCCGCTATTTCGGACAATACCGACATTGCTCTTGAGAATGTCATAACCAATATGGTTGATGACAGTATTGTTGATATATTCATATACCTGCTCAAAAGCACATTAAAACCACATCAGAGCTACAATAAGAAGTATGGCCTGTTTTCAATGACTGGCGATTTCAGCTATGCCAACATTGAAAAACACATGGCGGAATCGAATCCATACTTCAAGAGTGACGAGCTGTACGAAGTGGTGGAAAAGACTTCAAATGAGCTTGCGATACCTGCGCTTTTGGTTGAAAAAGTCATAGAGAAGAATTACACATGCTTTGATACGGTGTTTTGCAACAACCAAATGAGTCTTGGTGAAAAGTACGAGGTTGTCATGAAAAAATATTATCCTCTAGGTATCAAGGTTTCCGATGAAGAGGAAATGGAGATATTTAGAAGAAGAATTACGGATATGTTTGGGAATATAAAGCTGCCGCAGTCCAACAAGGCTGTGGAGGCGCGCATTGTGGAAATAACTGTGTTGTGTGACAGGAGTACTTACATCCACCCTGACTTCATTTCCATACCTGACGACCTTGTGCAGAGAATAGAGGAATATATTGATCAAAGTGACAGGGTTGCACTTTCATATCTTGAAGTCTTTGAGGCTTTCAAGGATGAGCTTCTTGCAAGGTCGAATATTGACAACAGGTATTTCCTGCAAGGGTTTTTGAAATACAAACTCAAAAACAAGTATTACTTTACCAAGGATCTGATATCGAAGGACAGGGGTATTGATTTTGCTTATGAGCTGAGGGAGTTTATCAGGAAAAATGGAGAGGTGACCAAGAAAGAGCTAAAAAGCTACTTCATGGGAACTTCCGATTCCATGATTGCCCAGACGATGGCAAGATGCAAGGACATCATAACCATAGACTACAACACATACATGCATGCAGACAGGCTGAATATAACTCAGGAGGATTATATAAATCTTCGTGAGAAGCTGGACGATCTCATTAAAGGCATTCCGGTATCCTGCAGGAAGGTTTACGGTGTCATAAGGAAAGAAAATGCTTTTGCGGATTTTATAAAACGAAATAGTATTACCAATTATTCAAAACTTTATGGTATACTTAAGTATATGTTTGAGGATGAGTATGAATTTTCACGACCAAACATAGGTGCAAAAGGCACGGATGATGCATGCAATTTCACAATAGTGAAAAAGTTTTTGAGGGATAAGAAGGAAATAGAGATAAACGAACTGTTCAAGTTTTGTGAGGATAATCAGATAAAGATTATGAAGAAGGCAAAACTTATAAGTTGTTTGTCTGATGAGTTTTTAAGAAGTGATGTAAACAAGCTTGTCCATGTTTCAAAACTGGGTTTGACAGAGGACAAGCTAACTGCAATCAAGCTGGAAGTGTTGAATATACTTGAGGAAAAGAAGTATATGGCGATGATGGGCATGGAGGATTTTTCCGCATTTCCTGATTTGGGTGTTGAATGGACTCCGTTTTTGCTGATATCGATAGTGCAAAACTACATGCAGTACGTCAACATTGTGGAAATACCTACCAGGAATTACAATTTGCCTAACTGTATCTTTGTAAAATCCGATAATCCTTATGCAGATGATTACAAGGAGATAGTAAGGTGGATTATCAAGCTGCAGCACGAACAGAAGCCGTTCAAGTCTCTTGTGGAAGTGAGGAACTGGCTCAAGAAAGAAGGTGTCATTCTTAACGGAATACCCATATATCTTACTGCCAGAAAACTTTTGTACATGGACGAGAAGGGCAAAGTGGTAATAAGGTAAATATATTCCCGCATAACAGGAATAATATAGTATTAAAATGGAAGATTAACTGGTGGTTTTATGAAAGGTCATATTCGAGGTGTAAAAATGTTTATCTACTGCTATTTGTTGGGTGTTTTTTTGAGCTGGGCCTCATACCCTGTGCTTATTCACCTTACATTTGCAGTACCTCTTGCAATTTCACAGTCAATATATTCGATAATAACAACCTTGGTGCTTCTATCCTTCATATACATCAATCTCTACGATTTGGGAGAGAAGGACAGAAACCCGAGTGTTGGCGCAGCATACGAAGGCAAAGGCTTTGTGTGTGCCGCTGTTGGATTTGTGCTGGTGGTACTGGCTGAAGTCATTATGATACTAATAGCTGACAAGTACTTCATTGTACAGCATCCCCACCTCGTAATAACCAACGTAAACAACTATGTAAGAATCCTGTTATACATGCCTTTTTATTGGCTGTACCAGATCTTTGATCCGAATGTGGTGCCAAGGGTTACTTATCTGACGAGTATTGTGCCAGGACTTTTGGTAATTCCTGCAGCAGGTTTCGGTTATTTGAGAGGATACAAGGGTAAAAAGTTCTTAAGCAAGAATTTCAACGACATTAAGAAAAAGCTTGTTTACAAAGGAGATTAAGATGGAAGAAAACAGGACAATGGAAACACTTGTAAAACAGTATGCAAAATATATATCGGACATTAATCCATATCACAACAGTGACATGCTGGAAAAGTTTGATGACGGTCTTGACGATTATACCGGTTATATCGACAATATTACGGAAGAATGGTTCAATTCCTTTAATGAAGAATTGGGAGCAACTCCAAAAGAGTATTTGTACAGTCTTAAGAAGCCTGAAAATGAGGAAGAGACATATGAGGTTATAAAGCTTGTTTCTCTAAATCTTATTATTCTGGCCCCCAAGTTCTTTGTAGACTACTTGAGTGAAATAGAGTTTACCAAGCCTTGTGTGAAAAAGATACTGCAGGATGATGTGATTGCAAAGTCGTATCATGAGGCATACAGCGAGAAGGATGATTACGAGGCTTTTGAATTGTACAGTCAGGCGGTGGTTTTAAGCCAGGCTTATGAGGATTTGGCGGATGATCTTTTAGAAGCTATCAAAAAGTGCCATCCTGCCAACGACAATATTCTGGAATATATTGTCGAAAGTCTTGTTAAAATGCAGACTTTTGACAAGGTGATTGGTCATCTGAATGATATTGATGAAATTGATATGAAGTATCTGAATCTTCTGTATGTAATAACAAAGCACAAAAGTGATGATACATACAAATGTCTTAGAAGATGCTTCAAGAAAATAAACGATGATGGTGTCAAGCATCTCGCTGCCTATATGTTTGCTGAATACGGTGATTCCAGAGCCGTTCCTCTTTTAAGAAAGTATGCCATGGATCTTAGGAATAGACTTGTGAATAGTTTCGAGATGAGTGAAGAGCAGAGGAAAGAACTGAATTGGTCCTTCTTCGGTGTTGTTAACACCATAGAGCAAATGGGCGGAAATGTGGAAGATTTGAAAAATTTCTAGTATATTTACACCCCCTTCTGAATATGCTTTATCAAAAGGTATGACAGGGGGTGTCATCATTGATAGTAATATTGAAAAGAAGCAACATAATGCTGAGTGTTCTGATATTTGTACTTGTACTCGGTATTATTGGTGTCAATTTGGGACTAAGCAACAAGAAAGATGGCGTGGAAGCGTCCACAATGCCAACATTAAACACTAAAGGGAAAGTGGTTGTTCTGGATCCGGGACATGGTGGAGAGGATCCTGGTGCCACGAGCATGTACAGCGGTGCCAAGGAAAAGGATTTGAATCTTGCAATTGCTTTCAAACTCAAGGAGCTGCTGGAAAAAGCAGGGTATACTGTAATTATGACAAGGACGGAGGATGTTCTCGTTTACGAAGGCGACAATCTGTCCAATACTGCAAAAAGAAGGCAGGATTTGCTGCACAGGAAGAAGATAATGGATGAGTCCAATGCCGATATTGTTGTAAGTATTCATATGAATGGGTTCAAGCAGACGAAGTATTCCGGAGCACAAGTCTTCTATACAAAGAATTCTCCTGCCAGCAAAAAGCTTGCGATTAGCATACAGGATGCCTTGAGGGAGCATGTGGATCCTTCCAACAAGAGGGAAGCACTAATGAAAAGCGAGGACATTATCATTACAAAGGATTGCAAGGTAACAACAGTCATAGTTGAATGCGGTTTCCTGTCCAACGAGGCGGAAGAGAAGAAATTAATTGACGATGCCTATCAGTCCAAGCTTGCAAATGCCATAAAGCTGGGTATAGACAAATACTTTACAGTAAATGTGCCAAAACCAGGTCCCTCATCCAAGCCAAATGCAACTTCCAAGCCAAATTAATAAAAATTTTTTCTCATAAAAAATCAAAAACTGGCGTTTTGGGAAATAAGCCAAAGCCTTTTCACCGTATTTCTTGCAGGATACGGTGTTTTTTTGTTTATATACAATGCAAAACTAAAAATCAGTTTTGGGAAATAAGCCTAAACTGGACTTTGGTAAAAACGCCTGCTATCATAAATTCGTAACTAAAAACCGAAGCAGGTGGTTATTCGTGAGTGAGCTGAAAGTATGCCTGAGTGAGCGCTTTAAGGTTATTGACGATACATCGTCTGACAAGGTTAAACGAGCGATTGATATGGCAACAAGCAAGGAGGTATGCATAAAGCGTTGGGACCGTGATGATGTTTGCGGTTTTAATGAGGTTAAAGTTGTTAGTTCATTCTCCTTTGATTTTGTGCCGAGGTTCATATGCAGCTTCGAAGAAGGTGATTATAGGTATCTTGTCCGTGAATGGATAGATGCCGTTACCTTGGAAGATTACATAAAAGAAAATGGATGCATTGATGAAAAACAGTGCATGGATTTAGGTTTGCTTCTGTGTGATGCGATTGCAAAAATGCATGAACACTCCGACGGTCCCTACGCTTTTATAGATCTGAAGCCGTCCAACATCCTGGTGGATGCAAGCTTTGAAAGAATATGGCTTTGCGACTTTGAAGCTTCGTACCACATGTCAGACAACGCTGTGAATATTGAGGACTATACTACAAAAGTTCTTGGTACTGAAATATATTCGGCGCCGGAAGTTTTGTATGGCAAACCCATTCTGTCAAGTGACATCTATTCAATTGGAGCAGTGCTTCTTTATTCGATGTCCGGTAAACCTCCAGTAAACAGAAAAAGGCTTAAGGAATATGGAAAGCTTGGAAAAGTCATTGAGAAATGTATGAAGTTTGAGCCTGAAGACAGACATTCTGGTGTGAAAGAACTTAAGAGGGAAATTACACTTCTTAAAGAGGGTGGAAAAAAGGAATCTGTTTCTGTGAAGGCAACAATTAATACGGTGAGGTATGTAAACAGGTACAAGAGAATTGTAGTTACCGTGGATGGCAATATGGGTTTTGCCTGCGAGCTTGCGTATGTGGCGGCAGCTTTCTTCAACTACAAGACAGCCATATTCGAGCTTGCAGAAACGGACAATATTATAGCGTATTATCTATCCGGCACGTCAAATGCGTCCTTTGTGTCGGAAAGCGATATCTTCAGCCTGAATTACGGGATGAAGACGTATCTTGGAAGAAGTGCAAGAGAATGGGTCAGACGCGGGCTTTTGAAGAACTTTGATACAAACAGCAACTTATACATTGCGCGAAGTGGCGTTTTTGACGAACTGGAAATCCATGATGTCAGGGATGTAAGGAACTTCTGCAACTGGGCATACAACAATTTTGATTTAGTCATAGTAGCGGCGGAAGAAAAACTATTGTCACCTTTAAAGAATGCAATGATGCTTAATTCAGATTATGTAATTGCAGTTCCCTATGCCAATGTTGACGACATACAATTGTGCTGTGCATATTATAACAGGTTGTCGCAAAAGGGATACATATCGGAGGAAAACTTAAGGTATGTGGCCTGGGATTACATAGACAAGGTAAGTCTGCCTGAGTCTGGTATTTCCATGATTGTGGGGAGAAGCAAGTATTTGGGTGCAATACCGTATGACAGAAGAAGACTTGTCTCGAGAAATGTCAAGGGAAGCTATTATGTTAATGATGATGTAAGCGACATTGCGTCAAGTTACGATACCGTTATTTCAAAGCTGATGCAGGTAGGAGGTTGATGGTTGTGAAGAAGGGTGCTTTCTTTACGGTGGCGATTTATCTTGCGTCTCTTGCTCTTTTGGCGGCGCTGTACACCTTTTTGATTATACCTCAGGTTAAGAAGAAAACATCCCTTGTGTACGAGGAGATGTACAGACAAAGTGCGGGTGCGTTTGTAGATGTGCTGACGTACAAAGGAGAGACTCCTCTTATGGCAGGAGTGATAATAACGGAAGTGAACAGAGATAATTTTGAGGTTGTTAAAGTGCCTGCAAATTTGATGGTTGAGAATGCTGTTTATAATTTTGATTTGATAAAAGACAAAATGCTAAAGTATACGGTTGTTAAGGGACAGCAAATGTCTTTTGATTTTGTTGGACAGAATGAGGAAGAATTTTCGATTACCAGAAGGCTTAAGGAATTCAAGGTTAAAAGCTTGGTGGGAGAACTTGCTATGAAGGGAAATTATGTGGACATAATTGCAAGATATCCGGACGGTTCATACCAGGAAGTAATAAGCAAGATAAGGATTTACGATATATTGTGTACGAATGTAAATGGCAAATGGGAGTATTTGAAGGACAGCAATGGTTTTTACACCATAATTCTTGCAGTAAATGAAGAGGAGTTCAGACTGCTTAACAATGCTCTATTGACAGGTTATTTGGACACAAGGCTGCATCTTGTAAACAAGGTGAGTTATTCATGAGTCTTGCAAAGGATATCAGATGGACAAGGCTTCTTAACCGGGTGTCGGGAATCCTTACGGATGTGGAGCTTTACATGTCCGTTTACCATGTGGACTTGAAACAAGCCGAGTCTGCGATAAACATGATGACGGAGCTCAAGGACATGGCTGCAAGAGGGGATGTGGACGCAAGGAACAATATAGTCGACTATTACGTAAGGGTTTTGTCATCAGGAAAACTTTTTGACGTTGACAAGGAAACGGTTGGGATTATCAACTTTGACAATATTCTTGAAAATGATCCGCAGATAGTGTTTGAGTTCTTGCTGGAGAATAGAAGATTGGGAGAAATGATTGACAAATACAGCGTGGGAGATGTTCTTACCTGGGTGGAGCTGAGGGAGATGGTAAGGAATGAGGATAAAGACGGTTCAATAACAAAGAGATACAAAAGCAAAAGGGAAAGATGCATATTTTTGTCCATCCTTTTGTATGCGTTTGCCTATGGACAGGACTGTATAGACAGTTTGCAGTACCAGGATATTAACGAAATAGGTGTTCTCAACAAGGATTATGTTTATGTTACATACAAGGGCAGAAAGATAAGGCTTATGTTTTTGTCCTTTGACAGTGTTGGAACGATACTGAACATTCAGAAGAAAACTACACAGAACTCATCATTGAACTACGACAGGCAAAATCCAATTGTTGTAACTTCCAAGAACAACTTTAACAGAATAAGTGTGGCAGGATACGAAGTAACTCCAGGCAATGAAGATACATACTATAACGAGAGAATTTTCAACTTGAAGAATATTACGCTTGAAGAAATGAGGGACAAGTATATGACCATCAATGATGGGATTTACCGGTTCCTTATCATGAACCAGGCAGGAAGAGGCAGCTTTTTTGTCACTGGTTCTGACATGGGGGTGGGAAAGAGTACTTTTCTTTTGTCAATGTTGGAAAAGTATCCGGATTCCTGGGGGATTGGAATATTGGACATGCAGAATGAGCTGCAGGTAAGCCGGAAGTATCCGTCAATGAATGTGATTACTCTTGTAGAAAATGACAAGAAGAGCCTCTCGGAATGCTTTGCCTATCTATTAAAGACTTCAAGGGATGTTCTGTGTGTCAGCGAGATTACCATGCCTGAAGAGGTGGCGGAACTTGTAAACAGCGCATTGAGGCTGAATGCCGGCGTGTGTGCAACCATGCATTCCTTTTCACCTCATGAGGTTGTTCCAAACCTTAGGAATCTCATGCTCAGGACACCCATGTACAGAGACAAAAATACAGCAGAAGAGGATATTGCAGGCAGTATTGACTTGATTATTCATCTGGGCAGGCTTAAGTATGGAAGAATAAAGGTGATGAGCATACATGAGATATGCATAGATAGGGACGACTACGAATTCGGATTAAATGAGAATGACAGGCATGACATGGAAAAGAAGCTGTACATTCTAGGAATAAAGGCACTTAAGGATCTTGTTCTTGGAAGAAGGTACCACCTTAGGGAGATAGTCTGCTATGACATGGAAAGGGAGGACTGGGTGTTCAAGGAGCGACCCTCCAATTTCTACCTTGAGAAGATAGCAAGGTATGCAAGTTCTGAGGTAATTGAAGAAGGGTTGAAGATATTTGAAGGGAGTCATGGGTATGGTTGAGTATTTGCCTTTGGTATTCATATGTGCCGCAAGCGGTGTGGTGGTGTTTTCATATGGTATTTATTATGTCGTAAAGTTAAAGGACAGAATAAAGTATGGGAATGTAAATGCAAAACTATTGTTTGAAAAAAGAGTTGACATGATTAGTGCTTTCCTTGCCAGATCGAGATTCCTGGAAAAACTTATGAGGGACTTGTCTCTAAAACTCTCCATATTCACCGCCAGGTCTTATGCAGTGAACCTGAGGTATGCAGCTTTGTTTTTGATACTGTTTGTCCTGGTTTTTCTGATGCTTGCAGTTGTATTGACAGTGGCTTTCTTTCCTTTATGGTATATTGCAATCTTCTACCTTCTTCTTTTGGCATCCATTGTCAGCCTCAGCCTCATATTCCTTGCTTCGTATGCCAACAAAAGGTTTTTAAGCCATATGCCTGAAACCTTGAGGATTTTGAGTGCAAGATATGCAAGCCTAAATAATATTGTGAAGTGTATTGGTGTCAGCATCGAGGATTTTCACAAGAGCATCAGGGGTGATATGATCAGGATATATGATGCCCTTAAGCAGAATGATATGGACAGGATAAGGGACACTTTTGGATCCATTGATAAAAAGTATTCCAACATGCATATGTCACTTCTTCTGGAGCTTGTTTGGCATGCATATTACAACGGAGGAGACGAGGTTGTTAAAGCGCAGTTCAACGACATGCTTGAAGATATTATAGACGACATAGAAAACAGAAAAGACCTGAGTGCTACAGCTTATGGGTATATCGGAATGGGGCTTGCCTTTGCCTTTGCAGTACCAGCAACGAGGATTTTTAATGAAAAGGTGTTGGGAGCTGATTCTTTGCAGTTTTATTCAGGCAAAGAAGGCATAATGCTTGGACTATTGTACTATGCGGTGCTTGTGGGTTTTGCTTTTCTAATATTTGTCATAGAGAGGTCGTAGAGTATGAAACGTATAAAAGTGAATGTTGTTTGTATGGGAATATGTCTCATATTTGGTTTATCCATGTTTTTTACTGATTTGATGTTGGATGGCAGAATTAATAAATTGCTTTACATATACAGAATCATTATTGCAAGCTGCGTTTGCTACTTTTTACCCGAGGTCTACAGGCATTTAAAAAAAGTTTACCTAAAGACGAAACTTTCAAAAGAACTGTACTTTCTCAAAAAGCTGTTTGTTATATGCGGAAGTGTAAAACCAGTGGACTTTGGAAAACTCATGAAATCCCTGATAGCAAGGTCGGAGCATTTTAAAAAGGATCTTGTGGCGATATATGAAGCTCACCAGAAAAGCAGTACTGACACTGAAATGTTCTACCAGGAACTCAAAGCTGGTGCAAAGGATTTGGAAGTAAAGCTTTTTTACGAAAAACTTGACATGGCATGCTACTATGATTTTGATTTGTCAGTTAAAACCATTAAGGATGATTTTGCAAGGGAGAAAAGGGAAAGCATAAGGAAAGTTAAGAAAAAAGTGGAGCTAATCAATGTGGTAGGAGTTTTGGGATTGTTTGTTGCCTTAACGGTGCTTGTTGTATATCTGTTGGCACCCTGGATCAAAATGCTTGAATTCAGTGGTTTGGGATGGTGATTTCATGGACAAGGTTGTGGCAGAGGTGGTAATAGGTGCGCTGGTTTTGTCTTTGTTGATATTCATCATACCTTTATACAGGCAGAACAGCGACCTTCTAAATACCATGGCTGAAAAGGCCGACTACAGTGAAAAGATAAAGGAGGTGATGCTGCCCAATCTACGGGATGGCTCAAGATGTCTGGGCGCGGATGTAATATCGACAATCCGGTATTATGAATTAAAAGGAGGTGCTGTTATCAGGGTTTGGGATAGGGTAAACGGATCCTGTGTTTATGAGGGGGAGGCATACGATCCGGACTCTTATTCAATAGACCCGCAGAGTGTGTTTGAAGTCAGAATAACGCGCTCTGAGAGTGCTGGTATTGTCGAAATTGTGTTTACATCCGTGGAATGAAAAGGTTTATGGAGATGCTTGCCATAAGGCAAAGCTATTGGGGGGAGCTTTGACCTTGGCAAGTATGTTCCAAACCTGATAAAAACATTATGGAGGGATGTACTAGTTGGAAAAGGTAATTGCATTATGTGTTATTCTGGTAATTACTGTTGGCCTGATTGGATATGCCTTGTTCCAGGTTGACAGTCAGTACAAGGACATTTCAGACAACATTGGCAGTGACGCATCCGCACTAAACATGAGAGTAAAGGATGGAAGCATAATCGGAAAAGAAGAAGTTCTACGATACTTCAACAACATGGACAAACTGGGGTATGAGTTTGTATACGCATCAAACATGGCAAATTATTTCGCATTACCCAACAAGGATTCGGCGATAAACAAAGAGGCAAAGCGCTTGATAGCAAAAGATATTGAGTCGCTGTCCTCAAGAGCAATGTTCAAGTTGAACAAGCAAACCGGACACGACGGGAAAGTGGTGCGTGTCGAGGTAACCATGATTGATCTATCAAAATGAAAGGGGATTATTGATGGAGAAAGCTATTGCTTCCATAGTTATTATTGTTCTTACTCTAGGTTTGATAAGTTACGCTGTTATTGGACAGATGAGCGGTTTTAGAGATACCGCAGACATTGTCAGCGCGGATCAGACAAGGTTAAACATGATGATTAATGACAGTTCTCTGGTGTCAAAGAATACGGTAAAGTATTATATTCAAAATGCGGCATTGCTTGGAATAAAGGTATATATTGACGACAGAGAGCAGGAAGCAACCATGGCTGACATTGAAAAGGTCAGTGATACCGCTCTGTACAGGATGACCAAGACCTACAAGGAAGATGGTTCATTGAAAGAAATATTGTTTGTGATTGAATCACAGGCAATAGCGTAGGAAACTGTCTTAGGGAGGTGTCTGGATGGCCGGCAAGGTTATTGCAAACTTTCTATCGATATTCGTATTTGTGTATTTGATATTGTCGGGCGTATCATTTTGCATATATGCGGGTGTCAATGAAAGGACCAACGACCTTTTGTTTGACGTGGCTGAAACAGTCAGCACCAAAGGTGTAATGTCGGACGAGGTTTGGACGTATCTGAACGAAGAGCTGTCGAAAATGGGAGATTTTTGTGTTGAACTGAAGCTGGAAGTCAACGTCATGGCCGGTCGGACAGATACATATTACAAACTCGAAGACATATTGAACAGGGAGCTTGCAACAGGCGACAGGCTTACGATTGTGGCGTACAGCCTGGAGCCTTCCATTTTTGAAAAGATCACCGGCGTGGTATTAAGGACTGCAGGTGTGAAGGTTTCGATTATTGTGTAGGTGGTTGTATGCATCAGCTGGCTGCATGGGTTGTTGCAATATGGATGTTTTTGGTGCTTGTATTAACGGGCGTTGATACAATGCATGAAGGATTCTTAAAGCGGGAAGAAAAAAGAAATTTGAATCTGTTAGGTAAAGAGATAGTAAACTGCATGTCCATGGATGATGGAAAATTGGTAATTGATAGGGAAAAATGCTTTGAAAATGTTAAGAATTTTCCTAATTCTCAAAACCTCAAGGTTATGATTTTTGTGTACGAAGATGTTGTAGTTGGCATGTCGGAAAGCAAAATGATAAATGTTAATATCGAAGATGAGGAAAAGGCTTCTTGTGTAAACCGGGTGTTGAATTTGATGATTGATAAGGCAGCGAGGATAGAATTTGCATATAATGGGGTGGAGGATTCTTTTTTTAACGAGCTGGGGGAGGGCATTTACGTATTCCTTGTATCAGAGCACGAAAGTTTTTTTAGCGTTTCGGGTTTCAGTCTTTATATTTAACGTTTTATTTGCAATAACTCCTTGTTTTTGCTATAATCTCTAATTGAGATCGGCATGGGAGGAGTTCATACATTGAAGGTATTCTATTTTACAAAAATCGACAGCGCTGATGAAATAATGGATTGCGGCATAAAACTGAACCAGTATTTCGAAAGGGAGATTACGGTAAACGGATTTCAAAAAAGATTTCTTCTTGCGTATCTGCATCCTGCCGACTGCTCAAAGTTTTATGACGATACCTACAAGGCTGTGAAAATCAAAGCGCCGGAGGATACTTACTACATAGCGGAAGGAGCGCTGTATGATGAGGAGAATATGGCTCTTTATGAATCAAGTCTTGTTCCCATCCGTGAGTACAGGCTAGGTACTTACAGAAAACCCGAATGCCTGATACAATGCACCTTGCTGCCACATCAGATTGAGGATTTTGACAGGAGGCGGGACGAACCTCTTTTGTACGATGGTTCTGAGAATTTGTACATGAACAGGGTAGTGTATAAAGCAAGGGAAGAGTTTCCGTTTTTTGATGATTTGGCACTGGAAAGATATTATGACATACTGGTGGACGAGGGAAAATACATTAAAGAAGAAAGTGCTGGATTTAATGTATATATCAACAAGGAAGACAATGAAATAATTACCATAAGGAAATGGAGGCAGATGGATGTCGGAGAATATTAACAGGGGTAACAAAAACCGAAGGAATCCTAATAATGGAAAAAGAATGGATAAGGATACCGAGCAGGGCATGAACGAAAACAAAAAGAATGCCTCTGGGGTTAGGAGAAATGAAAGTTTTGCAAAGGCCGGCAAGCAAGCCAGGACCAATACAAAAGATTTCAAAAAGATTAAGGTTGAGGAAACCATTGAAGATATTGCAAAAGACATAGCGAGAATAGAAAAGGAAATAGATTTGGAAATTAAAGAAATAATGGCTTTAAAGCTTGGATTATAATTTATCGGAGGGTATTTATGGATGCATTAAAAAAACATGAGGAATGGCAGGGTAAAATCGAGGTAAAGGTAAGAGCGCAGGTAAGCAACAGAGCCGAGCTTGCTGTAGCCTACACACCAGGGGTTGCAGAGCCCTGCAAGGAGATAAGCAAGGATGTGGACAAATCCTATATCTACACAAGAAGATGGAATACTGTATGTGTTGTAACGGACGGTACTGCCGTACTCGGTCTTGGTGACATTGGTCCCGAAGCAGGAATGCCTGTTATGGAAGGAAAATGTGTTCTTTTCAAGGAATTTGGTGGAGTGGATGCAATACCTCTATGTATTCGCTCAAAGGACGTGGATGAAATTGTCAAGACCATCAGTCTTTTGGCAGGCAGTTTTGGTGGCGTGAATCTGGAAGACATATCTGCACCAAGATGCTTTGAAATAGAGAGAAGATTGAAGGAAGTATGTGACATCCCCATATTCCATGACGACCAGCATGGAACAGCTGTTGTTGTTCTTGCTGCCATGTTGAATGGTCTTAAGATCGTCAACAAGAAGCTGGAGGATATGGAAGTGGTTGTAAATGGCAGTGGAGCTGCAGGAATAGCCATAACAAAGCTGCTCATGTCCATGGGACTTAAGAATGTAGTTCTGTGTGACAGAAAGGGTGCTATCTACAAGGGCAGGGAAGACTTGAACAGTGAAAAGGCCCTTATGGCGGAAATCACAAATACACAAATGAAAAAAGGAACTCTTGCGGATGTAATCAAGGGTGCGGATGTATTTATCGGGGTGTCTGGTCCGAACATGGTTACTCCTGAGATGGTTCAGTCCATGGCACAGGATCCTGTAATCTTTGCCTTGGCAAATCCAATTCCTGAGATTTTGCCAGATGATGCAAAGAAGGCAGGCGCTCGTGTGGTTGGCACCGGCAGAAGCGATTTTCCAAACCAGATTAACAATGTCCTTGCATTCCCAGGCATTTTCAGAGGTGCGCTTGATGTAAGGGCAAGCGATATAAATGATGAAATGAAGATTGCAGCAGCAAAGGCTTTGGCGGATTTGATTCCTGAAAATGAGCTTAATCCCGATTACGTGATGCCCGATCCTTTCAACAAGGATGTGGCAAAGGTTGTTGCGGAAGCGGTGGCACAAGCTGCAAGAGATACAGGTGTAGCAAGAATATGATGCCAATAGTTGACATGCTTGTTCAACACGCGAAAAAGGAGAAAATATCAATGCACATGCCCGGTCATAAAGCGGGCATGCTTTTTTCTTGTTCGCATTCTTTTCTGACGGAGGAATATGCATCTTTTTTCAGCAAGCTTGCGGAAGTTGCAAGACATGACTTAACTGAAACAATAGGTGTGGACAGTCTGCACGATCCGAAAGGTGCAATTTTAAAAGCGATGGAACTTACAGCTTCCGTATACGGTGCTGCGTCTTCCTTTTTATTGGTGAACGGTTCCACCTGCGGCGTCCATGCCATGATTTATTCCTCTTTCAGCAAAGGAGATACGGTTTTTGTATCTTCCGACTGCCATATGTCCGTATTCAACGCTTTAATGGTAATTGGCTGCAATGTGGTGGTCCTACCTGTTAAAGTGGATGAGGAAACATTGATCCCGCTGGCAATTACACCGCAGGACGTAAGAAAAGCGTATGAAATGTTTCCTGATTCAAAGGGTATTGTTATGACAAGACCCAACTATTACGGAGTTTGTGCAGATCTTTTGTCCATCTCTGAAATTGTACATGAGAATAAAGGTGTGGTGCTTGTGGATGAAGCCCACGGCGGCCATTTTGGTTTTTCCAGCAAAGTCCCTGAAAGTGCATTGAGTCTGGGGTGCGACATGTGTGTCCAGAGTGCACACAAAACTTTACAGTCATTGAATCAGGGGGCTTTTTTGCATATTGCAGACAGCAAATACAAGGATAAGGTTTTCAAGGCATTAAAGGTTATTGAAACAACCAGTCCTTCCTTTTTGATACTGGCTACTCTTGACTTTACAAGAGAGTATATGAAAAACACAGGCAGAGAGAAGCTTGACAAGCTTTCCGATATTCTCAAGGATTTTGCTTATCGTCTTGGCAAATATGAGGCATACAGGATCTTTGATGGCTGCGGCTTTGAAAAGGACATTACCAGGCTGGTTCTGTGTGTAAAAGGAAAGGGCGTTCATCTTGCAAAAACGCTTGCCGACAGGGGAATTTACTGCGAGATGTATAATGAAAACTGCGTTGTATTTATAGTGACATGCGCGGATGACAAGGCAGTCCTTGACCATCTGTTTGACAATCTTGTGTCAGTCTATGGCGATCTGGCAGAGGTGGAGGCTGAAGAGAAGGGTATAAAGGTGTACAAGGACGATATTAGAAAAATAAATCTTCCCGACTTTGACACGTACACGAATTATGAGTTTGAGACTGTTGATGTAGGGAAGGCTGTAGGCAGGACAAGCAGTCAGTTTGTAATACCATACCCTCCTGGAATACCGGTTATATATCCTGGAGACAGTATAACCCATATACATGCCGATATATGCCGGCGTTATTGTATTGAAAGGATAAATGTGATAAAATATAGCTAATCCAATGTTAGGAGGGCATGGTTATGAAACTGGTATTGGCGATTGTGCACGATGATGATGCACCAAGAGTTATGGATGAACTGAATAAAAATGGTTTTATGGTAACCAAAATGTGTTCATCTGGCGGGTTCCTGAAGTCAGGCAATACCACGCTGCTTGTGGGTATTGACGAAACCCGTGTGGATCAGGTACTGCAGATAATAGAGTCAAAATCAAGAAGCCGAAAACAGATTATAGATTCTTCCGTCACCAACAGTTCCGCCATTGGAGGAGGGGTATACATGTCGTACCCGGTTGAGGTAACTGTAGGTGGAGCAACAGTATTTGTACTTGATGTTGAAAGATTTCAGAAGTATTAATGGAGGCATTATTTAAAGACATATCATGGTTTTTGAAGATATAGCAGGACAGGATAAAGTGAAAAGAACCTTGCTCGACATTGTTGAGTCGGGCAGAGTAGGACATGCCTATCTGTTTGTAGGTCCTGAAGGGATTGGTCGTAAAAGCATTGCCAAAAGGTTTGCCCAGCTGGTAATGTGCATGGGAGATACGACAAAAAGAGGCGAAGTGTGCAGCGTTTGCACAAGCTGTAAGCTGCATAGAAGCGATACCAATCCTGACTACAAGATTATATCCGAGCCTGAGGGTAAAAATGCTATTGGAATAGATGCAATACGAGAAATACAGGAATCGATGACCAGAGCTCCTCTTTATGGGAGGAGGAGTTTTTATGTGATAAATAATGCGGAGAAAATGACTGTACAGGCGCAGAATGCTCTTTTGAAAACATTGGAGGAACCGCCGGAATATGTAGTGCTTGTGCTTGTTTGTCAGAATGTGTCTCTTTTGCTGGAGACGGTAAAATCCAGATTAAGTAGAATGGATTTTTCCAGGAATACTGACGAAGAGATAGGAGAAATACTTAGGAGAAAAGGTGTGGAGCCTAGCGACATGATATATTCATATGCGGACGGAATTCCTGGCCGTGCTTTGTCACTTGTTGATTCCGATGTTGAAGAAGTGAGAAAGGATATTATCAATATTGTTGTTCAGGTTACAAATGGCGGTGTCGCTGACAGAAAGAAAGCGATGAAGGTAATAGAGGGGTATCAGGATAAGAGGGATTTTGTATTTTATACCTTTATGTCTATATACAGGGACATAATGATTATGTCCAGATATGCACGGAATGTGAAAATACAAAATGCAGGTTACGATAAGGAGCTTTACAGCCTTGCACGCAAATTGGGCTTTCATAAAGCCAAGGAGTGCATTGAAGTTGTTGATTCCACGTGGAAACGCATAGGAAAGAATGTCAACTTCAAGCTGTCTTGCGAACTTATGCTGGTTAAACTACAGGAGGTCATTAATGATTGAAGTAGTAGGAGTAAGATTCAGACCGAATGGTAAAATATATTATTTCAATCCCAAAGGTCAGAAGTTTGACAGAGGGACATATGTAATTGTTGAAACTTCCAGGGAACTTGAGTACGGGGAAGTGGTCATACCAAACAGAATGGTGGACGAAGAGGAAATTGTTCCTCCGCTCAAGGACGTGGTGCGGGTCGCAACGGATGAAGACCATGAAACACATCTTAGGAATATAGAGAAAGCAAAAAGGGCATACAGCATTTGTCTGGACAAGATTCGCGAGCATGGGCTTGCAATGAAACTTATTGACTGTGAGTATACCTTTGACAACAACAAGCTTCTCTTTTATTTCACAGCGGATGGTAGAATAGATTTCAGAGAGCTTGTAAAGGATCTTGCATCAATATTTAAAACGCGAATTGAGCTCAGACAGGTTGGAGTAAGAGACGAGGCAAAGACCATTGGTGGTCTTGGTGTGTGTGGAAGAGTTTTGTGCTGTGCATCCTGCCTGGATGAGTTTCAGCCTGTGTCCATCAGAATGGCAAAGGAGCAGGGTCTATCCTTGAGCCCGAACAAAATATCGGGCACCTGCGGCAGACTCATGTGCTGTTTGAATTATGAACAGGATGCTTACGAAAAAGCCTTGTCAGTAATGCCCGGAGTAGGGGCAGTGGTGGAGACTCCTGATGGTAATGGAGTTGTTGTTTCTTCCAATCTGCTGAAGGAGACTGTACAGGTAAGGCTGGACAAGGAAAACGAAACCGAACTTACTACATATTCGGTTTCTGAGATCAAGGTTATAAGGGATGCTGATGTTTGCGATGTGGACGATTTCAACCTTGATTTACAGGAATTAGAAGAAGAGCTTGACTAATACGTATTTGGTGGTAAAATAAAATAGTACGTAAATTATTTGGGGGTGTATTTATGGCATATCATATTACAGATGACTGCATCGCATGCGGAGCGTGTGTGGCAGAGTGTCCAACAGATTGTATTTCAGAGGGTGATATTTACGTAATAGATGCTGAGCAATGCATAGATTGTGGCAGCTGCGCGGCTGTATGCCCTACTGATGCTCCAAAGCCACAGGAATAATAAGTACATGACTTTGGAATAACTAATAAAAAAGTTTGCTTGGTATCAAGCAAGCTTTTTTGATTAAAGGGGTTTTTATGCTGCCGGATGAAAGAATAGAAGACTTGATGATTGGCAATTTAAGAATAATACAGAAAAAGGACAGTTTCAGATTTGGTACTGACAGCATCCTTTTGTCGCTTTTTGTGGAATTGAAGGGAAAGCAAAGAGTTCTTGACATAGGAACCGGTTCTGGTATCATCCCCATTCTTTTGTCTTATAAAAATTCTGAAAGCACTTTTACAGGACTTGAAATACAGGACCATATAGCCGACATGGCAGCAAGAAGTGTCAGTTTGAACAACCTGAACGATAGGATTTCCATTGTTAGAGGAGATGTCAAAAGCATTCTTGACTACTTTCCCAGAGCCAGTTTCGATGTGGTGGTTACAAATCCCCCGTATAAAAAACTTGGGACAGGTCTTATGAATGTCAATGAAAGCAATGCTGCTGCAAGGCACGAGGTCCTTTGTACCATTGAGGATGTTGTAAAAGGTGCAGCAATGGTTTTGGTACCCAAAGGTGCCTTGTATATGGTAAACAGACCGGACAGGCTGTGCGACACTCTGGGTGCATTAAGAAAATACAAGCTTGAACCTAAACTGATAAGGTTTGTGCACTCAAAACTTTCAGACGGTCCCATATTGTTTTTGCTTAAGGCAAATCTGTATGGCGGTGAGAATTTGAAAGTGGGACCGCCAGTGCTTGTGGATCCTGAACTTCCGTGCAAAATGATTGAGAAAAAAGTGAATTTATAGGAGAAGGAAATGCTGTACTTGGTTGCAACCCCGATAGGAAACCTTGAAGATATATCGTTAAGAGCGCTGAATACTTTGAGAAGTGTGGATTTGATTGCTGCGGAAGACACAAGACACACTTCAAAACTTCTCATGCATTTCGATATCAAAAAGCCTCTTGTAAGCTACCATGAGCACAACAAGGATTCTTTGGGAGAAGTATTGATAGGGAAGCTGAAAAATGGAGAGTCCATTGCGTATGTTACCGATGCGGGTACTCCTGGCATTTCTGATCCTGGTGAGGATTTGGTGAAACTTGCTATAGAAAACGGCATTGAATATACTTTGATCCCCGGTCCCTGTGCTTTGATAATGGGCGCTGTTTTGTCCGGCTTCAATACAAGAAGCTTTGTTTTCGAAGGATTTCTTCCCCAGGACAAGAAAAAAAGAAAGGAAGTCCTTGAAAGAATATCAAATGAAAAAAGGACTCTTGTGTTTTATGCCCCACCTCACCACATTCTTTCCACTCTCAAGGAAATGAAAGAATATGTAGGGGACAGGCAGATTTGTCTTGCCAGAGAACTTACGAAAAAGTTTGAAGAGTTGAAATGGGGTAGTGTGGACAGTTTGATTGAGTTCTATGAAGAAAACAATCCAAGAGGCGAGTTTGTTATAGTTATTGAAGGGGCTCGGGAAGTGGAACAGGTTAATGAATACGAAGATGATGAAATATTCAAAATGGTTAATGATAAGATAGAAAAGGGCCACAAGAGAAACAATGCGATTAAAGAAGTCGCAAAGGAAACCAATCTTTCAAGAAATGATGTTTATGCCATTTATGAAAAGAAAAAAGGCACTATACTTTGATAGCGCCTGTAATATGTTACTTTTTAAGGTCGTAAATGCAATCCGGGCAAATGTTTTTTCCCTTGTATTGAATCACATCTCTGGCATTGCCGCAGAAAACACAGGATGGTTCATATTTCTTCAATATAATTGAATTGGCATCCACGTAGATCTCGAGGGCGTCCTTTTCTTGGATGTCGAGTGTTCTTCTAAGTTCAATGGGAAGTACAACTCTTCCTAGCTCGTCAACTCGTCTAACTATACCCGTTGATTTCATCATATTATTCTCCTCCCCTTTACAATAATAATTACACCTATAATCTTACCCCAAATGTAAATTAAAGTCAATAGAAATAGGATAATTTAATATTACAACAAATATTTGGAATTGGCCAGGCATATACATTTAAAAAGGAAATTGAATGGGTAGGTAATATGCTAAACTATATCTGGGTCGCTTTATTGATTGTAGGTCTGGTCGTTGGTATAGCTGGCGGAAAAATTGATGCTGTTGGCAAAACATTATTGGATGCGTCAAATGATGCGGTGACTTTTTGCATAGGCCTTATAGGTGTTGTATCCCTTTGGTGCGGCTTGATGCGCATTTTCCAGGATGCAGGAGGCATTAATTTTATCTCCAGACTAATAAGTCCCGTAATCAGAAGGTTGTTTCCTGAAACAAGGTACAACAAGGAAGCGGAAAAGCATATTGTAACAAACCTGACAGCCAACTTTCTTGGCTTGGGTAATGGAGCCACTCCATCAGGAATTGCAGCCGTCCAGGAACTTGAAAGGACGAATCCAAACACCACGGCCAGGAAAAGCACATGTCTGTTCCTTGTTGTAAATTCTGCATGTCTTCAACTTGTTCCAACAACCATTATTGCATTGAGAAGCTCCTTTGGTGCAAGGAATCCTGCGGATGTTTTGGTGCCTATTTGGATAACGTCAGTTCTAACTCTTTTGACAGCCCTTCTTCTATTCTTCATTCTTGATGGAAGGAGGAAGCGTCAGTGACCAAATTTATTTCATATGTAATACCGGTAATGGTTCTCTTGATTCTTGTTTCCGGAGTGTTCAGAAAGGTAAAATGTTTTGATTCTTTTATATCAGGAGCAAAGGAAGGAGCAACCACAATTGTAAAGCTTCTTCCTTCTCTGGTAGGTCTGATTGTAGCAATCAGCGTGTTCAGGGCATCCGGTGCTTTGGATATACTGGTGTCTTTTTTGCACCCGGTTACAAGTTTTCTTGGTCTTGACGACGCCCTTGTTCCTTTTCTGATCATGAGACCGGTGTCAGGCAGCGGATCCCTTGCCCTTCTTGCAGACATATTCAAAACTTACGGTGCGGATTCAAAAGCGGGCATGATTGCATCCGTTATGATGGGTTCTACAGAAACCATTCTTTATACCTTGACTGTTTACACCCAGAATACAAGAATAAGGAAAACCCCCAATGTTTTGACAGCTGCTCTTATTGCAAGTTTTGCATCCGCTTTCTATGCAGGGGTTTTCATATCCTTGCTTTTTGGCATTTGATATCAGTCTTCCTGGGGCACCGCCTTAACCAATGAAGATGTTTTTGCGTCTATGTAGTAGAGAAGATAGCCAACATATTCTGCATCCGTATAGAAGACTGAACACTTCATCCAGCGGGCGACGGAGTTGGTAATGACATTGGCAGAAGGTATTCCAAGGATCACGAATTTACGGCCGTCCTGTTCGTACCTGCCAATTAGTGCATGCTTATGGTTTTCAATATTATTGTACAGAAACTTGGTAATTATTGTAGGCATTAGCACATTTACAGCCTTGAAAGCATCGTATGCCTGCTGATAGCTGTCTGCAACCCACCAGCTATATGCCTTGTTTGTGGTGTTGAATGGATCAAAGGGAAGGAGCATTTCATTGAAAATGTCGTCAGGAGACTTTTCCTCCTTTTTGACTTCCTTGTTTATATCTGCTGCCCTAAGTTCCTTGTTCAGGAATTCATCCCAGTCAAAGCTGGGTTTTTCCGAAAGCTGAGGTTTTGATAACTGCTCGGTTTTTTGAGGTGCGAGTTCACGACCGTTAGCATTGCCATTTTCAACCTTCTTGGGCTCGGGAGGTTTTACCTCCTTGATTTCGGGCTTGGTTTCAATATCAACAAGCTGCCTGGGTTCTGGTTTAGGTTGA
Source organism: Clostridiaceae bacterium (assembly GCA_012522035.1). Taxonomy (GTDB): domain Bacteria; phylum Bacillota; class Clostridia; order UBA1212; family DUPL01; genus DUPL01. The sequence continues at coordinate 21,040 of JAAYLF010000063.1, read as the reverse complement.
GGTTGAGGTTTTGGTTCCGGCTTGGGTTGAGGCTTGGGTTCTGGTTTTGGTTCTGGCTTTGGTTCTGGTTTGGGTTTTTCAGCGGTCTTGTCCAACTCCTTTTTTTCAGGCTTTTTTTGGTAGCTGTCGCTGAACATGTCCCTGTCAAAGCTTCTTATTTTTCCGGAAAAAGCCTCAATGACGGATTTGTTCCTTACGACTATGTGGGCGCAGTCAAAACTGCTCAATGGTTTTTTGCTTTTATCGAAGCGTACGTCGCAGTTAACGCTCCTTCTTCCATTTTTCATCTTTCTCAAAGGAACATCCGCCAAATGCAGCTTGACACCGTGGGCATTTGAGACATACACTTGTCCCTTGTCAGCAGGTACGTTAAGTCCTTCAACCAGGATTTGAACGCGTACAATTCCGTTTGTCTTTCTGAACATGATGTACCCGCTTACACTTTTGTCGCTATGCTCGAAAAAGTAATATCCATTGTTAAAGCTCATACATATCCCTCACTAAATAGTTATGGTAAATTATATGACAAGCTTTCGTAAATATTACTTTTTCTACGAGGGCAGGTTGTTTATGGCGTTGTCAAGCCATTCATAACGTGTGTTTATGAAATCAATTAGATAGTTGATATGGTCGTCATATGTTTTTAATTCCCTGATATGGTCAGGCTGAAGGGAAGTCTTGTTTCCAAGCAGCTTGTTCCATTTTTCAAAGTTGTACCTGGCAGACTCAAAAACCATGTCTTTTCCGTTGTTTACCGCAGAAAGAGCTGTTTCTTTAAGAACGCCCTTTATCTCGTTCCATCTCTTTTTGTATTTTTCGTTAAACTCAGGATATTGATAAAGGAATGTGGTCCAGGTATTTCCCAAAGTTTCTCCACCGCAGGTAAACCATGTGTCATAGGAGCCGTCCCGGAAGTAGTTGCCAAAGGCAAGGTCAAAATCCCAAACAGGTCCCATGTGGAGTTTTCCGCCTTTTTCCTTGTACAGAAAACAGCTTCTTCTAAAACCTGAATCGAGATTGCAGGTAAACTCGTGGAGAATTACCCAGTCTATAACCGAGTCTATGTCCACGTAGTTTTCATAATCCTGGTTTCTGACGATGGCATTGTCTGCATCTTTCGTAAATCGTGATATGAAGTCAAAGTGTTCTTTTGACATTGTTCTTGTGTCCGGACTCTTTATGGCGACCCATTTTAGAATCAGACAGTGGAAAAAGTTAACACCCAGCTCGAGGACATTGTCAGTACCGCCCACCTCCAGGAGATATCCGGTATCAGGGTCGTCATAGTCCTCGTCAATATCCACGCGGCTTTTTGCAACTTCTATCTGCTCACCAATGGAATATACACCCATGTACTCGCCATTGACAAACAGGTCAACAGGGTAGGAAGAAGGCGTGAATTTAAGGTTTGTAAGTTTCTTCCCCATTTCCATGGCAACGTAATTTCTAAGCAGGGACTGATCGGCATAGTTTGCAAGAAGCACCCAGTCCCTGTTAGGTGCAAGGCCAAACAGGGATACTTTTTCATTAAACTTGATCCTATATGGTTTCTTGTCAAAAAGTCTCCAGGTGGAATTGCCCCTCCCTCTAATATTCATGTTTGTGGTTGGTATTGTCAGATTTTCATCTACATGGTCTGCATCCATCATGAAGGATCCTGCTATGTACTCTTCCTTTGAATCAATAGTCCTGTGGTTATCTGTGTATATATAGATGATAGGAAGAGAGTTTGCTTTTCTTTTTACAGCTACCATGTACGTTCTTGTTTTGCCTTCCTCATCGGTTACAACAATCAAGGGAGATTTAAACAGGTCTACCACATTGTTCCCTTTATCATACTCCTTATCTATTTCAGCTGTACCTTCGCTGCTATTAAAACTGATTTCAATATTGGCAAGCTGCTTGTCGCTGGTATTAAAAGGAACTTGGGCTTCAATTACATTTCCTTTTACCACCCATTCAAGGTCTAAAGAATCACTGCTTTTAAAATCAATAATTCTTCCTTTTCCGCTGCCGCCAAGAATGCTTTTTAAAGGTTTTCCCTGGTATGTTTTAACATTCATGTATTTTGCCACATAATCTTCTTTCGGAGCTGAATTTGTCCATAAAAGGGAGCAGTTAGGTGCATCTATTGAAATTTGGTGGTGGAAGAATTTTGCGTTCTTTGCCAAATTGAAAACCAATGTGCCGCTATCATCCGTTTGGATGTTTAGCATCACACCTTTTATTTCAAACCCTTTGCCAACATCAATCCTGATGGGTTTTGTGACAGTCACTTCCTTCTTGTGTGTTTTGTAGAAGGATTCAACGGCTTTTGCATCAAGAACAAAGCCTTCGACTGCAATTGTGGTATCCGGATAAAGAAGGGGGTAGTGGTTGTCGTCAACAAGCTGAAGGAACTTTTCCGCACTTTTTACAGTGATTCGTGTTCCGAGGGATTTACCGTTCAAGGTTTTGGCTTTTATTGCATACTCCAGTTCATCACTGAAAAATTTCTTGTCAATGGTTATGCTGCTGTTTGGAGTATTTGCATAAAAGGCGCCGACCTTGATCTGTTTTTTGTCTTGCAAGTGGATTGCAAAGGGTTTGTCGGATTCAAAATCCACTATAAAGTCTTGTGTGGACTCAAAGCTGTATCCATTCAAATAGAACTCACAGGGCCTGTTTATTATCAATGTTTCATTTGTCTTGACATCCCCTGTAAGAACTAGAATCAAATCCTCTTTCTCATTCGAAAAGTCTTTTATGCTGTTTAGAAAATAAAAACTGCCGGTATAGAGTATTTCCTTGTTTATGGTTTTGTTGTATGTAAAGACTGATACGAAAAGAACTGCGTTTTTGTCCGATTTTATTGTTATGGATTTGCCGTTTGTTAATGGAAAAAGGGTGTTGTTTGCGTGTTTTCCGTCAATTTGAATGTTTCCCTGATCGCTGGAAAGACCTATGTATGTGTCCTTGAAGACTTTTGTATCCATGTCAAGAGAAATTTCGTAAGATTTATCCTTTTCAAGACTGAACTGCATGTATTTGTTATCCATGAGTGAGAATATGCATACCTCTCCCACAGTAAGTTTCAAATGCCCTGTAGGAGGGTGTTTGTCGTAATTATGCTTGCTGGTCACAAGCATAATTACAACCAGTACCATAGCGAAAGCCAAAGAAAGAATTCTTTCCGTGGAATACTTCATAGAATCACCTATTGTGGAATGTTTTTCATGCTGAGAGATATTCTTTTTCTGCCAGCGTCAACACTAATAACCTTTACTTTGATTATATCTCCCACGCTTAGAACTTCCGACGGGTGTTTGATGTATTTGTCGCAGATTTCAGATATGTGCACAAGGCCGTCCTGATGAACTCCAATGTCTACAAAGGCACCAAAGTCTATTACATTCCTTACAGTCCCGGTCAGAATCATGCCTTCCTTCAGGTTCTCAAGGGTTAGTAGTTCGGTGCGGACAATCGGTGAGGGTAATGTATCCCTTATATCTCTTCCAGGCTTCTTTATCTCCTCAATAATGTCAACAAGGGTTGGAACTCCCACTTCAATGGCCTTGGCTATTTTTTCAATACCCAGTTTCCTTGCCCTTTCCTCAACCAGTTTCAAATCCTTGGTGGATTCGATTCCGCACATCTCAAGGAGTTTCCTTGCAGGCTCATAGGACTCGGGGTGAACCGCAGTGTTGTCAAGAAAATCATCACTTTCTGGTATTCTTAAAAATCCTGCGCACATCTCGAAAGTCTTTGCGCCAAGTTTGGGCACCTTTAGAAGTTCTTTTCTGTTTTTGAATTTGCCGTTTTCCTCCCTGTACTTCACAATCTCCCTGGCTACAGAAGTGTTAATTCCGGAAACATAGGAGAGGATGGAGAAAGAGGCGGTATTAAGGTCCACTCCTACAGTGTTGACGCTGTCTTCCACTACGCCCTTTAGTGCAGAATCCAAAAGGTTGGTGGGCATGTCGTGCTGGTATTGTCCTACACCAATTGCCTTGGGATCAATCTTTACAAGCTCTGTCAGCGGATCCTGCAGTCTTCTTGCAATGGATACTGCGCTTCTTAATGCAACATCAAAATCCGGAAACTCTTCTGCGGCAAGTTCGGAGGCCGAGTAAACGCTCGCCCCAGCTTCATTTACAACAATATATCCTATGTTTCTTTTAAGATCCATATGCAGTGAAGCAGCAAACATTTCAGTTTCACCGGATGCGGTGCCGTTGCCTATGGCAATTACATCCACATCATGTTTTTCAATTGCAGCCTTCAGTATTTTTGCAGCCTCTTCAACCTTGTTGTGGGGTGGAGTAGGATAGATGACCCCTGTATCCAGCACTTTGCCTGTGTCATCGCATACTGCAAATTTGCATCCGGTTCTGTAGGCGGGATCTATTCCCATTACCACTTTTCCTTTCAAAGGTCTCTGCATAAGAAGCTGCTTGAGGTTTTTGGAAAAGTTTTTAATAGCGCCTTCAACAGCCCTTTCAGTAAGGGAGTTTCTTATCTCTCTTTCGATAGAGGGCTCAATGAGGCGGGTATAGGAGTCTTCTATGGCTTTTTCCAAAAAGTCGCGGTACTGGCAGTCATTCTTGATGACATAGTTGTTTATCAACCTGAGTACATTTTCCTTGCTAACCTGGATTGTGACTTTTAGGAAGCCTTCCTTTTCTCCTCTGTTAACTGCCAGTATCCTGTGGTCTGCAATTTTAATCGTGGATTCAGCATAGTCGTAGTAGTTTGAGTAAACCGACTCTGCTTCAGGATCCGTAGCCTTGGATACTATCTGGCTGTTTAGAATGAAGTGGCCTCTTACTCTCTTTCTGATTTCAGCATCATCACTTACAAATTCAGCGATAATGTCGCTGATACCATTTATTGCTTCCTCAAGGGACTCCACAGTGACTGTGTCCTTGTTGTCGTCGATATATTTTTGAATATATTCTTCCAAAGGCATACCAAACTTTGTTTGATTGTAGATAGCTTCTTCCAAGGGATTAAGGCCTTTTTCCTTTGCGATAGTGGCTCTTGTTCTTCTTTTTGGTCTGTAGGGTCTATAAATGTCTTCAATTTCAGACAAAGTGTCTGCCTTTTCAATTTCCTGAATCAGTTTTTCATCCAAAACCCCTTGTTTTTCAAGCAGATTTTTAACCTCTTCTTTTTTGCTTTCAAGGCTTCTTAGGTAGTTGAGCTTTTTTTCAAGTTCTCTCAAGGTTGTGTCGTCCAATGAACCGTGGGCTTCTTTTCTGTATCTTGCTATGAAGGGGATGGTGTTTCCTTCATCGATTAGCTTGATGGTGTTTTCCACCTGATATTCTTTGATTTCAAGTTCTTTTGCAATTCTTCTGACGATGTTCATGTGAAACTCCTTTGATATAAATTTTCAATGATAATTATAGCACAAAAATGAAAACTGTATCATGTTTTGTGATATAATGGGGAAAACAATATGTATGGGAGGATAACATGCAAGAAAATAGTTTTTCTGTACATGCGTGCGGCAATGGGAAAGTTCTTACCTATCATCACAACGCAGATGTATTTCAGTTCTTTGGTCCGTTCTACAGTCTGCCGTCCTTTGGTGAAATACGGGTAACAGACAATAACAAGAATCCTTTTAATGATATAGCTATTGAAAAAGAGCCGAATACCAACTTTTACACATACAATGTAAATGGTGCCAGGATTAATGACTTTTGCTTTTGTGAGTCTCCTGTTTTTGCAAGGGAGATTGAAGGGAAGGATATTGTCCACACCATATCCGTTCATGATTATGTTACGGTAAAGGATGTATCTTTCAGGTATGGAAGGAGTGATGTCAAAGTTTTCGAACTGAAAATCATCTCCGGTACATACATATACTTTTCATACCCGCTATTTGACCACATGTACGCTTCCATAGTGATTTCCAATGCAAGGGACGAAAATGTTTCTTTTGATGGAAGGACCATCTGTCTCAATGGCAGTGGAAGGATTGCCTTTGTTGCCGGTGGCCGTTATCCTGATACGGTGGAAGAAACGAAGAAGTATTTTGAGATGAATGTAGAGGAAGAAAAGAAAAAGGCAAGAGAGAGATACACCGAGTATTTCAAAAAACTTCCCGATTTTGATTCATTGATTCCTCAGGACCTTCCGATGAGGGAGACGCTTTTAAAGGCGATTGAAGCCAATGTGATTAACATAAAGACACAGCAGCATGAGGAAGGCGGAGTTATTGCAGGATATCCCTATCACCTGTGTTATGTAAGGGATAATTATGGTGTTGTGAGAGGAATGCTTAAGCTGGGGATGAAGAAAGAGGCCCTTTCTGTTCTTTGTTTCTTCCTCAATGAGTTCAAGCGGGAAGGAAGAATAAACAACGCCCATGGCATGGGCATCCGGGGTGTAAAGCACATACATGAAAACGATGATGTTGAGATAACAGGATATATTGTCCTTATGTTCTTTGACTACCTGGCACATGTCCAGGACGAAGCTGAGAGAAGAAGACTGTTTGATGAATTTCTGCCGCTTTTAAAGTGGGCTTTGGATGCGCAAATCAATCAGATTGTAAAGGGAATGCTTCCTTTCAACGGTGATGAAACATACATAGCAGGAGGCATACTGCCAAGGAATGCAATTTTTGATGGCTCTTCCGAAGCAACCCTAATGTTTATTGATTCTGCCAAAAGATTTACAGAGGAAGTCAAGAGATTGGGAATTGACTTTGATGTTCAGTATATTGAAAAGAAGATGGAGGAGTGCAGAAAACTATACGCAGGGAATTTCATTGTTGACGGAAAATTCATAACCAACAATCCTGACAGAATGACAGACGATGAAAAACCGATGTACAGGCACGGTGTTTGTGAAGGCTACTGTGGCTATTTTGGCTGGGTTGAAAAAAGCAAAGAGGCCCTTTATCTGTGTGTGGACTGTCTTGAAAAGGAAGTCCTTGGAGAAAGGGAGTTCAAGAATCACAAGAAAGTGCACAAATTAAAAAGTGTTCTGCTACTGCCTGTTTTCATCAACTCTACCGTCATCACCATTAATGATATTATGGATGAGATATATGAGATATCTTTGGAATATCTTGAAACAAGAAGAATACCCTCCGCATCAGGCATGGACAGAAACCTCGGTTATGACTTTGGTTTTCTTCTGGGCAGTTTGAACGAGGTTTTGAAAGTTGTTGACAAGGAAGATGAAAGGTTTGATGTGTTCCTAAGGGCAATAATGCGCATTTACGAGGATACTCTCAATCTGGTTGACAGGACATACACTTGGTGCGAATACTACAATGACCTTAAGTGTTCCGGAACCCAGTACAGGCCCTGGGAGAGTGCAATAAACATCAAGGCGCTGATTGAGTTTGCTGAAAACTACAATAACATAAAGGAGTATGTCAAGAAATGAATCAAGCAAGCGGAACATATATCTATACTCCTGTGAATGATGTCAAAGGTGTGGTGCATGTCATACATGGCATGGCGGAACATTTTGACAGATACAGGGAGTTTGCGTCCTTTTTGAATGCTCATGGGTATGTGGTTTGTGGTATTGACCTGCCGGGACACGGCAGGTCTGTTGGTGAAAAAAAGGGATATTTCAAAAGCCATGAGGATGTTATCAAGGCGGTTTTGGATCTTAACAGAAGAATTCGGGAAATGTTCAAGGGCAAGAGGGTAATATGCTTTGGGCATTCCATGGGTTCGTTTTTTGCAGAATATATTGCATCAAGGCATAAAGGGGAATTTGATGCATATGTTTTCAGTGGAACCCAGGGAATAAGCGGAATGATACCTCTTGCCAAATTTATTGCCGGAATGGAAGTTTTGCTCCGGGATGAAAAACATGAGAGCAAACTGCTGTCAAAACTCAGTTTTGGCATGTACAACAAAGCGTTCAAGCCAGTCAGGACGGATTTCGACTGGCTTACAAGAGACCATGAAAAGGTTATGGAGTATGTCAAAGATGATTTGTGCGGTTTTACTTTTACCTCCAAAGCATATCTTGAGATGTTCAAGGTTTTGAAAGTGGTTAACAGCTCAAAATGGGCAGAAAGCCTTGACAAGGATTTGAAATATCTGTTCGTATCGGGAAAAAGGGATCCGGTTTCAAACAATGGAAAAGGGGTTTTGAAGCTGGTCGAGAGGATGAAGAAGGCAAAGGTCAAGGATGTAAGGGTCAAACTGTACGAAGACTGCAGACACGAGCTTCTGAATGAACTGAACAGGGAGATGGTTTATATGGATATTCTTGATTTTGCAGAGGAGGTAGCAAGGTGAAAAGGTATGTCATAAGTCTTGACCAAGGCACCACATCGTCAAAGGCGCTTCTTTTTGACAGGGACTTGAATCTTATTCACAAGAAGCAGAAAGAGCTGACTCAGATATATCCGAAGGCGGGATGGGTTGAGCATGATCCCAAGGAGATATATGAGTCGTCCTTCAGTGTAATTAATGATGTCATAAAGGAGGCGGGAGTTTCCGCTTCAGAGATTTGTGCCATTGGCATAACAAACCAAAGAGAGACGGCAATCGTCTGGGACAGGTACACAGGGGAGCCTGTTTACAATGCCATTGTGTGGCAGTGCAGGCGCAGCGCTTTTATGTGTGACGAGATTAAAAAAGACAAAGGCCTTTTTGGGTATATAAAAGAGAATACGGGCTTGATAGTTGATGCATATTTTTCCGCCACCAAGGTGAAGTGGATACTTGACAATGTGGAAGGTGCGTATACCAGGGCCAAAAATGGAGATTTGGTTTTTGGAACCGTGGACTCCTGGCTTTTGTACAATTTAACAAAAAAGCACATGACAGACAGCACAAATGCCTCAAGAACCATGCTGTTTAACATAAGGGACATGAAGTGGGACGAAAAGCTTTTGTCAAGTTTTGATATTCCCAAAAGCATGCTCCCGGAGGTTTGTCCATCAGGGCATGTTTTTGGAGAAACGACATGTTTTGGTCATCCTATACCCGTTGCGGCCTTAAGCGGAGATCAGCAATCCTCCTTGTTCGGGCAGAACTGTTTTGAAAAAGGCGAGATGAAGAACACCTATGGCACAGGATGCTTTTTGCTGGTAAACACAGGTGATGAGTTCATACAAAGCGAGAGCAGCATGATTGGCACACTGGCCTCAGATGTGGGTGACATGAAAAAGTACGCATTGGAAGGCAGTGTGTTTACAGGAGGTTCTGTCATACAGTGGCTAAGGGATGAACTTGGTATCCTTGAGACTTCTGCCCAGTCGGAAGAGTATGCTTTAAAGGTGCAGGACAGTTTGGGTGTTGTATTTGTTCCTGCTTTTACAGGTCTTGGTGCTCCTTACTGGAACATGGATGTCAGAGGGACCATGTTTGGCATAACCAGGGGCACGAACAAATATCACCTGGCAAGAGCCGCTCTTGAATCCATAGCGTTTCAGTGCATGGATGTTATTGATGCAGTCAAACAGGATGTCATGGTGGACATCTCAAGCCTCAAGGTGGACGGAGGAGCTACGAGCAACAACTTCCTCATGCAGTTCCAGGCTGATATTACCAATATGGAAATTGTCAGGCCGAAGATGACGGAGTCCACCGGTTTTGGAGCCGCCTTGCTGGCAGGTCTTACGGTTGGGTTTTTTGAATCAAAGGATGAAGTAAGGCGGAAATACAAGGTTGACAGAAGGTTTGTACCGAATATGGATGATGCAGAAAGACGCAGCATGATTGATAGATGGAAATGGGCTGTGGAAATTGTTGCAAAAAGTTGAAGTAATATTTGACAAATGAACCTGGGCATATTAGAATAATATCAAACTGAATAGATACGTGATAATAAATGCTCCTTATACGGATTAACGAATACAGCCATGTGTTAATTTCGTGAGGAGCTTTTTTGCATATTACCCCCTCAAGGAGGTTCCCCCAAATGAAGACAATCTCCATTCTAAGTGCAAAAGAGCGCTTCCTTTCAAGGTTTCCCTGCGATATTCTTAAGGAATACCCTGTGGATATTGAAATTGCCAGGGAGGACAAGCTGCTTGAAAGGATAGAAAGCATATTTGAAAAGAAGGGAAGGGACTTGTTCACACTGATGTCTCTGAATGAACAAGGCCAGATGCCCAATGCCACCACCCTGATTTATCAGGACAAGGCGTATGTATTGATAAAGGATGTGCCAAAGCCGACGGATATATATATAACTGGTGCGGTATATACGGAAACGGCCAGAATTTATGTAATGAAAAGTTGTTGTGTCAACAGAAGTGACATTCTGCTATTCTCCTTTAATGCAAACTGCCTAATTGGATACGGATTCTGGACTGAATACGCCACCAAACTTATTGCCAACAAACTGCTTTCAGAAGAATTTTCCAGAATCCGGGAGCTTTGTACCGATGCCAGATACATAAATGCAGGTTTTGCCCAACTGCCTTATGTGGGAATAAACCAGCTTACAGGCTTTTATCCTTTGGCGGATTTGTTTTCCGTTCTAATGCTGAGAAAGAAACTTGGCGCAAGAAGTATCTCTTTCCCCATTGATGACACCTTTATACTTGGAGCAAGATTAAAAATGCATGCGGACAACATTTACGAGATACTGCTCGAACAAAGCCTCAAGGAAGAACCATATATCATTTCTGATAAGATTTTGATAAAACTTGGAGTCGAGCTGAGAAAATTTGATGATGCCTTGTTCGACTACAAGGGTCTGACCGGCTCTTGACAAGGAAGGGAGTGTTACGTTTTGGTTAAGCGTGAAGTTGTTGATCTTTTGAATGTTAAAAAGGAGAGGTTCTTTGACGAGTACTGCGATATTGATTTTTCGCAGTATGAAATACTTGTGGAGTTTTGCCACTATGAGCTGATACACGACAGGATAAGTGAGATAAGTTTGGTGAAGGGAGAGGACAAATTGTCCCTGGAGGAACTGAAGGAGCGCACAACTTTTTTAAGGAGTGTGTCTTTGGTATATGATGACTGTGCTTATGTGCTGGTCACCAACAGACCGTACTCAACGGAAAAGTACTTTACATATGCATTGTATTCAGAGCTTGCCAAAGTGTATGCGATATACAAAGGAGAGTATGAAAGGGATAGAATAGGGGTGGATGAGTTTGAGATTGACTCCATGATGGGTTATGCTTTCTGGAATGCATTCTTATCAAGAATGATTGCGTATGAACTAATGAGCAAGGAATATCCCGATGTTAAAAAGATATGCCAGAGAAAGACATTGATAAGTGAGAATATAAAGTTCATTGATGTGGATATTAGAAAGAAACATCTTGGGTGCGTACTGCTTGCAGACCTTTATGCCATATGTGTCGTTCAAAGCAGGTTGAGGTCAAAAAAGATAAATGCGGACAAGTACTCCTTTCCTGTGGATAAAAGGTGGTATGTGGGCAAGAAACTTCACAAGGAGTTGACGACACTGTTAAAGTTGATTATGAATCAATTGAATAAGGACATGCCTTATTCAATTGATTTGAACACTCTTGAGGTAATTGGCAGCAGTGTATACGATATTTTCTGGAAACTAAAAGAATATGAAGCCACTTTTGCAGTAGTTTAATCCAAATTCGCAATACAGCTTTTGCCCGATACGTCAAAAAGGCTTTCGTTTGATTGTTCCTCTTTTCCAAAGACAACTGCCTGTTTGGAGAGGAAAAAGACATTTGCGCCAACTGCGGCAGGAATATTGTCCGCATTGTCCACAATCAGCAAATCCATAAAGTCGGTAATGGGGGAGATGGGTTTGTCCTCCGACACATAGGCATAGAAATTGTATGGGACATCCTCAAATTTCATTACAAGAAGTGGTGTGATCATGGAAAGGCGGCGGTACCTTCTTTCCATAACATCTTTTGTGACATCATGTTTGTAAACGTCCTTGAATGAGTATTCTCCCATAAGCCATCTGCATTCGTAATAATGGAGGGCATACCATACCTGGTAATAACGGACGGTGCTGTCAAGAATTTTGATTACATTATCCAAGTTCAGACTTGTCAATCTTTCTTCCAGGTCCACTCCAAGGTTTTTCAATGCTTCAAGGGCATCAAAAACATCAAAAGCATATTTGTTGTTTTTCTTGTAGTCCTCAATTTCATTTTTCACATTCTGAATTTTGTCATTGTAGTGTTTTTCCACATCATCATAGGAAGAATCGGGCGTGAAGATGTTTCTTTCTTCCTCCTGCACAAAACTTTCAAATTTCTCCTGAATCTTTTTCCTTATGAGGAATTTAAGTCCTTTTGGAAGAGTGTGGAAATATTCTTTCCATTCATTTAGTCTATTTTCCAACTGTCTTTCCTTTTCGGCAAACTTGGAAATGTCTTCTTCGAGTTTCTGTTTGAGTTCCTGTGGTGATTTGGCAAAATTCAGATTTTGAGAAGCTTCAATAATTCTTTTCTTTGCATCCTCCAGAAGAACAAGCCTTGTTTGAAGCATGTCGCGGCATGTGGTCTGATCGGTAAAGTTCCTGTTGAAAAGAAGGAAGCAGTAATACATGAACTTCTGCTTCATGTCGTCAATGGCGACCATTTCGTCCTTTTTTGATATAAAGCCTTTTCCGTCCTTTGTAATTGCCAGGAATTCATTGGAGCTGTAATTGTCGTTTACGTATGTGGCAAGGGAATTTATACCTTCCAACCACCTTTTGCACAGTGTTTCCTTCTCATCCTGCATGTTCATATATGCAAGCAATTCTTTTATGGTTTCCTCACTGCCTGCATAGACTGTGATAGGGGCAGGTCCGCTTTCGAGCGCAGATTGAATCAGGTTGTTCAAAACCATGGTTTTGATGGTGGAAAGTTTTGCCTTGGTATTTGAGTATTTGACTGAGAAAAACTCTCCGTTTTTCATGAAGTTCAAGTTGTTTATTACATTCCTTTGTCCGTCTGAAAGAAAGCCGTCCTTTTCCGGAAAACCTGCATGCCTCATTGGGGCTTCCTTTTCATCCACTTTCTCTTTTTGCTTTACATTCCCCATCTGGGTATTTACAAAGTTTGTATACAGTCTGTTTGGCTTGTTGTTGGTTTTTATGCACAGGACAATATGGTTGCAAAGAAATTCAAAGTCTTCTTTTCTCTCCATATTGACGTTTGAAACAATCTCGCAATTATTAAGAGATCTGTCCAGCATTTTTCATACCTCCGATTATCTTTGTATAAACATTATATACTCAGGATGTGTCAAATACAATATGTATGGATTTAGATTGTATGGTATAATATAGTGAGGAGTTGAAAGGGGATGATAAGGTGAGCAAGTCAGGTAAATTTTTAGGTATAGGCATGAAAGCGGTAAAACCGATAATCAACAGCCTTGGTTTGAACAAGAGGAGAAAAGGTCACAATCTTTTAGGTGTCATTAAAGGTGTGCCAAAGGAAGTGACCATAGCTCCAGCCCCGGATTATCCGTGTCCTGCGGAATGGATTATTCCAAAGGAGGCAAACTCGGACAAAATCATTTTGTTTGTGCATGGTGGGGCGTATTTGAGCGGTTCCCTTGTAAGTTCAAGACCTGTTGCTGGTCTTTTATGCCAGATTACTGAAAGCCACGTTTTGACTTTTGAGTATGGACTTGCTCCTGAAAATCCGTTTCCCAGAGCCCTTGAAGATGCCGTGAAAGTGTGGGAACATATGACAAAAAGCCATAATCCGAAAAACATTGTGGTTGTGGGAGAGAGCGCAGGCGGAGGTCTTGCCATGGCTCTTGGGCTTTATCTAAGGGACCACAACATGGAGCTTCCTTCAGGCATGGTTACCCTGTCTGCCTGGACGGATCTGACCATAACGAATGAATCCCACAACATATTGGATAAAAAAGACCCGATTCTTTCCAGCGACGAGCTGAGGATTGCGGCTCTTAAGTACAGCAACGGGGAATATTTGAAAAATCCATACATATCACCCGTATACGGTGATTTTACAGGATTCTGTCCTGTGCTTGTTCATGTAGGTTCCAACGAAGTGCTGCTTGACGACTCAAAAGTTTTGTACGAAAGGCTTAAAGAGGCCAATGTGGAAGCCAGACTTGGCATATATGAGGGGATGTGGCATGTATGGCACGGTTTTGAAGTGGCTGAATCAATAAAAGCATTGAATGAAATCAAGGAGTTTATGGAAGGGTTGTCCGATGGAGAAGAAATGGTATAGACTTGATAACGCTGCTAAGATATTTCCTGTTACAAAAAATTCAATGTGGTCCAACAATTTTCGAGTATCAGTAACTCTGAACGAGAAAATTGATCCTGAGAGGCTGCAGAAAGCCCTTGAGATGACTTTGCCCAGGTTTCCTAATTTCTCCCTTACCATGAAAAAGGGACTTTTCTGGTACTACCTGGAGCACAGGGAGGGTTGTCCGCAGGTCTCCGAGGATGCGGCAAATCCATTAAGACGGTTTCGAACCAACAAGAACCGGTTTCTGTTCAGGGTTAGATATTATGAAAGAAGAATAGCGGTTGAGATGTTTCATGTTATTGCGGATGGAAACAGCTCCATGCTGTTTCTGAAAACGCTGGCTGCAAATTATCTCAGGCTGGGTGGTGTTGAGATTCCAAATACCCATGGTGTTCTGGATATTAATGAGAAGCCTTCGGATGAGGAAATGGAGGACTCCTATCAGAAATATGCTTCCTTCAGGGTAAACAAGCCGAGGAAGGAAAGAAAGGCTTATCATCCCAAAGGTGTAGAGCTTAAGTACAACGAGATAAAGATAATTACAGGACAGATTAATCTTAGAAAACTTTCCGAAAAATCAAAGGAGTACAAGGCAACAATCACGGAGTTTTTGTGTGCGCTTTTGATTAAATGCTTTTTGGACAGGCAGGAAAGGGAAGGTGCCAGAAAAAAGAAACCTGTAAAGATATGCATTCCTGTGAATCTCAGATCTTTTTACCCCAGCAAGTCCTTTAGGAACTTTGTGCTGTATACGAATCCCGGGGTGGATCCGGCTTACGGAAACTATACTTTTGAGGAGATTATTACGCAGGTGCATCATTTCATGGGATTAAACATAAATGAAAAGAACATGAATGCAATGATGAGCACAAACATTTCAAGTGAAAGGAATCCTTTCCTGAAGCTTCTGCCTTTGTTCATCAAGAATTTTGGAATGCTTGTGGCCTACAGGATGTATGGCGAATCCCTTACCACATGTACTTTCAGCAACATTGGAAAGATGACCCTTCCCGATGAAATGATGCCATATGTGGAAAGGTTTGATTTCATACTTAACAGGCAGAGAAACAATGCCCATGCGGTTTCCGCGGTGGGTTTCAAAGACAGGCTGAACATAACATTTACCAGCAAGCTGGTGGATAGTGATTTGGAGAGGGACTTTTTTACCTCTCTTGTAAAAATGGGCATACCTGTGAAAATAGAGAGCAATAAAAACTACGAGGGTGAATAAATATGTCATACTGTGTCAATTGTGGTGTTGAATTGAGAGAATCAGAAAGCCATTGTCCATTATGCGACACGAAGGTTGTAAATCCCAGAAAACCATACAATGAAAATGCGGAGAGGGCGTACCCTAGAAGATACGATGTGGTCCTGCCTGCAGAAAACAGGATGATGACCGCACTTCTTGCGACCATATTGACTTTTCTTCCAGCATTAACCTGTGTGATTGTCGACTACGTCATCAGTGAAAAGGCAACCTGGTCCTTGTATGTGGCAATTGCAATGGGTGTTCTTTGGTCCTTTGTACTGCCGCTGGTTGTGGTGACAAAGCACAGAGCTGTAATATCCCTTTTAATTGGTACGGTTTCACTGAGTTTAGGTCTCTTTTTAATAGAGAAGCTGGTACCGGTAAAAGGATGGTTTATGCCTCTTGCACTGCCGATTGTGGTGTGTGCAGCGTTTTTCATACTCATTATCATCCTGGCTGCAAAGTATGTGGTGTTTGGAGTATTGAAAATGATGGCGTTTTTCTTCAGTTTTACAGCTCTCATGGTGGTGGTGATTGAGATTGTCACCGACATGTATATTGATAACAGTGTGCAGCTTCAATGGTCGCTTGCTGCATTTGTGCCTCTTGTCCTTGTTTCATTGGTTTTGCTCATAATTGAGAGGAAAAAGAGGGTAAAAGATGAGATGAGAAAGAAGTTCCACATTTGATTTTTGCTAAATCTCAGTGTAACATGTTATTCAGATATTTTGTACTGGCATGAAGGGGTGTTGGTAAATTTATCCTGTTTGCTTTTTTGCCCCGTTTTGTATATTATATATATCGAATCTTAATTGGGGAGATACTCATGAGCGATATTAATAATGAAGATGTTGAAAAGACATTGGATGATATAAATAAAATGGCGAAGATAGAGAAGATACGCGAGGGAGAATCATATTTTGACAAGCTGGCGGATGAGGTCGAAACAGAGGTTCGTGATGTCCTGAAAGATGAGGAAGTTTTGAACAGGCAGCTTGAGAATAACTCCACGATTCGAAAATCAAAGGTGTTCAGGCTGAAGGAAGGACAAAACCTGGTATTTGATTTTCCTTCTCAGTTTTTGGTGCCGGACAAGGGCAGCATTGAGGAGTTCAAAGAAAACATTTCTGTCAAGGTAATCACTCCCAGGAAAAAGAAAAAGAAACTATCTGCCAAAGAAAGGGAGAGAAGGAAACTGAATCTCATGTTCTACAAATTTGGCAGAGCCGTTGCTCTTGCTGTCATGCTTTTTGCCCTTGGCATGATTGGGGAGCAGATCTACGGTTATGTGGCGGACTATGAACATATGGTCAGGATAAGGGAGCAGTATAATATAGGGAAGGGCAGCTTGATAGAAGTTACGCCTGACAGGGAGATTCCCGAGTATCCAATGGCAACTCCCCCAAGAATTACATATCCACAGGTGGCCACTTTGCAGTCCTTGCTGGAGAATGAAGCAAGAAACAGTGATTTTGTAATGTGGCTTTATGGAGAAGGGGCAGAGATAGATTACTATGTCCTTCAAGCCAATGACAACGAGTTTTATCTGAAGAGAGACATAGACAAGGAGTATAGAACATCAGGTTCGCTGTTCCTTGACTACAGAAACAGGCCTGAAAGGATATCAAGTTCAGGCAAGGACAATAAGATTGGAAGTAATAATATAATATATGGGCACAACATGAGAAACGGAAACATGTTTGGCAAGCTCAAGTATTATCAGAAAGAGGAAATATTTTTCAAGCACCAGTACCTTTACACCTATACAAAAGAAGGTGTTACTGTGTGGAAAATATTTTCTGCTTATGAAACCACCACGGATGATTACTACATCCAAACATATTTTCCAACCCCTGAGGCTTTTCTTGAATTTGCCAGAGGGCTGCAGAAGAAATCCGTGGTAAAAACCGATATTGTTCTATCTTCAAGAGACGACATACTGACTCTTTCCACCTGTCACAGGTACACATACACGGACGGACGTTTCGTTGTGCATGCGGTCAAGGTGGGCACTGCACCTATCAATTAACATAAAGGAGAATTGTTTTGGACAAACCTAAAAGAATTGAAAAAACATACAATCCCATGTTTGAACAAACGCCAATAAGCGATTTGTTCTTTTCAGACTATTTGCCGGGTCTTGATCCTTTGGGTGTCAAGATATATGTGTACTGCGTCTACTTGTCCAAACTTAATCAGGAGTATACGGAAGAAGCAATTGCAAAAACTCTAGGTATAGACAAGAGTGTTTTGATGGAAAAATTAATAGAACTTGAAGCAATCGGACTTGTGAGTGTTCAAGGTGAAATTATTGCCATCAGCGACATCAATAAAAAGGAACTTAACAGGTTTTACAGAAAAATTACTTCTTTAAAGCCAGATGATGTTGAAATTGAGGATATTAATGAAAACCAGGCCAGAAACCAGGTTGTAAAGCTGATAAGCGACAGGTTTTTTGGCGGAATGATGCCTGGAAGCTGGTATTCTGAAATTGAGCTTTGGTTTCATCAATACGGATTCAGTCCTGATGCAATGTACATGCTGTTCCAGCATTGCCAGACCAATGGTGTCATGACAAAGCCGTACATAAGAAAAGTTGCCCAGGAGTGGGCAAAGAGGAATATCAAATCGGTACAGGATGTGGAAGAGTATCTTCTGCGCTATGAGAAGTTCAGAGAGCTTGTAAGGAAGATAACAAGCAAGCTGAGGCTTGGCAGAAATCTTACCGAGTATGAGGAAGAAATTGTTGCCAAGTGGTTCTATACATACAAGTATGATTTTGATATAATTGAGATTGCTTTGAAGAAATCCACCTCAAGACCCAAGTTTTCTATAAGAGTTTTTGATGCAATGATAACCGAGTGGTTTAAAAATGGACTGAATACGGTTGACATGATAAATGCGTATGAGGAAGAACGCAGAAAGAAATATGCGCAGGATAGTAAAGAAAAGAAGGCAAAACCTGCAAGCTACAGGGACAATGTTCCTCAAATGAGAAATTATGAGGAAAGACAGTACGATGATGAGTTTTTTGAGAACCTGTACAAGAGAAAGGAGACTAAATGAGGAAGAGAATCTACAAAGAGGTCAATGATGAACTCGAGAGAAGAAGATTTAATGCAATGCTCCTTGCCGACAAGAGAAAAGAAGAGATTTATTCCAAGGTTCCACAAGTAGCTGTCATTGATAATGAGATTCGCAAACTGGGGATTAGACTTGGTTTGGGAGCCATAAACGGAAGTGGCAGACAGGATGTGATAAAGCAAAAACTCAATGAAGCCATAAGCAGAAAAAAGGCTTTGATTTCAGGAAGTGGTTATCCTGAAGACTATCTTGAGAATGTTCATACATGCATGTATTGCAAGGATACAGGATATATTAAGAGTGAAGCCGGTTCTTCAAGGTGTTCTTGTTTCAGAAGCCTTCTCATTAAAAGTCTTTTAAAGGATTCAAATGTTACTCCTGCTGGTGGAACTTTCGATGATTACAACCTGGATTTGTATCCTGATGAACCGGATGAGAAAACCAAAGTATCTCCCCGGGAAATCCAGGCTAGAAATCTAGAAAGATGCAAGGAGTTTGTAAGGAACTTTCATACAAAACAAACCGACAATCTTATATTTGTAGGTAAAGCAGGTCTTGGGAAGACTTTTATGTGCAACTGCATAGCGATAGCCCTTATCGAAAAGGGCATTCCCGTGGTATATATGAGTGCTCCGGATTTGTTTGACAACATAGCCTCAAAGTACTCACAGGATGAGGAAGAGCGGGAAAAGGCATTGGAACTGGATGAACTTTTGACAAATGCTGAACTGCTCATAATCGATGATTTGGGGACCGAGAGGCAGACTGGTTCAAGATATGCAGAACTTTTGGACATATTAAATTCAAGGGAATTAATGTCCAGAAAAAGAATTTGCAAAACCATAATTTCAACAAATCTAAGTCTTAAAAACATATTCTCTGCTTACGGTGAAAGGGTTGCATCCCGAATAATTGGAGGATTCGAACTATTGGAATTTGTAGGTGATGACATTCGCATAAAGCTTAGAAACCTTTCGTATTGACATTTTTTACATTATTGTGTATTATATTCATGAGCATATCGCTCGGTTCAAATTGGTCTTCATCTGTTAGACTTGTTATCCCCCTGATATTGATTAATATGGTAGCATGGAAAATATATGAAAAAATAAATAATAAGGTGGTGTATTGATGGAAGATATAGAACTTCATCAAAAAAATATAAAGGATCTTCGCATTATTGCGAAAAAAATTGGTGTGAAATCACCCACAACATACAATAAAAGTGGTCTGATTGAAGCTATTAAAGAGATTCCGGATTACAAAAGCAAAATAGATGCTGTTTTGGACAGTGTATCTCTTGATGATGAAACAGACACGACTGAAGCTTCCGCTGCGGAGACTGCCACACCAAAAAAAAGAGGCAGACCGCCAAAGGAAAAGAAGCCAGAGAGGGCTCCGTTGATACTGGCCAGACAGATTGTAAATAGTGATGATGGTTCAAAAGAACCGGAAATTACGTTCAATAAGTTTGAGCCTACGGTGGTTTTTAGAAGAAACGGTTCTGCACAAACTGCTGAAACCATTAAAGAGGATGAAGCAGGGAAAACAGAAGATGCTGAAAAGGCATACAAAACCGATCAAGAAGCAGAAGTTGTGGAAAAAGAAGAACCAAAGGAAGAAGTAGTAGTAGAAGAAAAAACAACACAAATCGAGGAAAGTCCGCAGGAAACTACAACTGAACCTGTAAACGGAAGACAGGAGAACAACAAAACGAAATATGACGCACATTCTGACAACGATGTTGATGGTATTCTTGACATATTGCCTGACAATTACGGATTCTTGAGAATTGGTAGTTATGTATCCGGCAGCAAGGACGTATACGTTTCCCCTGTTTACATCAAAAGATTTAATCTGAGAACAGGAGACAGGATTGTAGGGAAGAGCAGATTCCAGAAGGACAATGAGAAATATCAGGCATTGTACTATATTAATTCGATTAATGGATTCCCACCTGAAACGATGTCAAAAAGAAAGTCTTTTGACAAGCTTACTCCCATTTATCCGGATTCAAAAATAGTCTTGGAGACAGATTCGAATGAATTGTCCACACGTCTAATCGACCTGATAGCACCAATAGGAAAGGGACAGAGGGGAATTATTGTATCGCCTCCAAAGGCGGGTAAAACTGTTCTCCTCAAGAAGATTGCCAATGCAATTTCGGTCAATTATCCTGAGATGGAACTTATTGTGCTGCTTATAGACGAAAGACCTGAAGAAGTTACAGACATGAAAGAGTCTGTAAAGGGTGAGGTAATTTCCTCCACCTTTGATGAAATGCCTGAAAGGCATATAAAAGTGGCTGAAATGGTATTGGAAAGAGCCCAAAGGCTTGTTGAACACGGAAAGGATGTAATTATTCTTCTTGACAGCCTGACAAGGCTTTCAAGGGCATACAACCTGACAATTACACCGACAGGAAGGTCGCTGTCGAGAGGATTGGAACCTGGAGCATTGTTCAAACCAAAGAAGTTTTTTAGTTCCGCAAGAAACCTGCGTGAGCGAGGAAGTCTTACCACTGTAGCTACTGCCTTGATTGAAACAGGGAGCCGTCT
>JAAYLF010000062.1 GCA_012522035.1 Clostridiaceae bacterium | reverse complement strand
GGACTAAGACATATTGCCAAGAATATGGCTGAGGCCAAGGTAACGATTGTTCTTGGCGTGCCTTTGGTTTTTGAGTCCATGTACAAGAAGATTTGGGACGGTATCAGAAAGGCGGAGAAAAAGGTCAGGTTTGCCATAAAACTTAACAATGTATTGAAAAAATTCGGCATGGACAAATCTAAAAAAATGTTTGAGAGAATTCATGCCAGTTTTGGAGGTCATTTGAGACTTTTGATAAGTGGTGCCGCTGCAATTGATCCTGAAGTTGCCAAAGGTTTTAGGGATTTGGGCATACATTTTCTGCAGGGCTATGGTCTTACCGAATGTGCTCCAATTGTTGCGCTTAACAGAGATGTGGATTTCAAGGATGCTGCAGCAGGTTTGCCAATGCCTGGTGTTGACATAGCGATCAGCAATTCTGATGAAAATGGCATAGGTGAAATTATTGTAAGAGGACCAAATGTCATGCTTGGATATTATAAGGACGAGGCTGCAACCAAGCAGGTAATCGACTCAAATGGATATTTCCACACAGGCGACCTTGGATATATGGACAAGGATCAGTTTGTATATATCACAGGCAGAAAGAAGAATGTCATAGTTACAAAGAATGGAAAGAATATCTTCCCTGAGGAAATTGAATACCTTCTTTTGAAGAGCCCATATATCCAGGAAGTGCTGGTATATGCTTCGGAAGAAGAGGGAGACACAATTGTAAAGGCAAACATATTCCCTGATTTTGAAAAGATAGAGGAAGATTTCAAAAACGGTGTGCTGTCATCTGACAATGTTGAAGCCATTATTCAAAGCGAAATCAAGAATGTTAACAAGCAGCTTGTTAACTACAAGGCGATTAAAGGTTTCAACATTAGAGAAACTGAGTTTAGCAAGACCACTACCAAAAAGATTAAGAGGTATGTAGAAGAAAACAAAGCGGAGAATGAATAAGGCGCTATGAAGAGATGTGATGTGGCAGTCATTACTAATAATTCGTGTGGAATAAATTTGGCCATCAATCTGGAACAGAAAGAGTACCATGTTGCCTTGTATGATGTGGATGTAGTAATCGATGGAAGAGTAACTACTGTAAAAGAGCAGAATACAAGGCTCAAAGGTACTGATATTCAGCAGATATATGACATGAATACGCTTCTTTTAATATTGGATGACCCGAAAATTGTATTCGTTATGGGGGACAACAATGTTTTTGCGGAGCAAATTCTGTCACTTTTAAAGGAAAGTCTAGATGCTGGAGATATAGTAATTGACTGCTGCAATACATATTATGAAGATACTGCAAGCAGGACCAGAGCTTTTGAGCAGATGGGCATTCTTTATCTGGGGACCGGTCTTGTAGGCGATACTCTAAAACAGCCTTGTCTTTTGCCGGGTGGTTCATATACTGCATATATGGCTACGATAGAGATACTGCAAGATTTGTGTGACAACCACTGTACATACATGGGACCTGATGGAGCCGGTCAGTTTGTAAAAATGGTCCATGATGCTATAGAATGGTCCATGCTGCAGTTAATATCCGAGCACATAGGCGTACTTAGGGCTGGCCTTGACATGGATTATGAGGAACTTCATTACCTTCTGTGTGACTGGAATTCCAAAGAGACTTTGAACAGCTATTTGCTCGATATTGTTGCTGACATTATTGGAAGATACGATTATGAAACAAGAAGACCTCTTATCGATGTTGCTTCGGATGTGGTTGGTTTTGACTTGTCCTCCAGTTGGATTGGCAAGAGCGCAATGCTTTTGGCAGTTCCAGTGCCAACGCTTCTTGAGGCAATAAATGTAAGGTTTTTTACATACATGAAAAGCGAGAGACAGGCAGTTGCGAATTTAACGCCTTCCTTTGCAATAAAAGTATCTGGAAATGATATTCAAAGTTATATATCAAGGGTGGAGAGTTCTTTGTACATATGTTTGAGTTTGACATATGTACAAGGGTTTGATTTCCTGGCAAAAGCCTCCGATATGTATGGATGGCAAATGAAAATTGGAGACGTAGCCTTTGCATTATCAAATGGTTCGTATATAAAATCGAGAATGCTTAATAGAATAGTGAATCTATTAAAGAAGAGTAGAAGCTATAAGAATCTTTTATTGGACTCTGACTATTTACGCGTATCAACTTCTCATTTCCCTTCTTTAAGAAGAGTGGTTTCCACAGCCGCTGGCGGAGGATATCCTATGCCGTGCACCTTTGCATGCCTTTCATATCTTGATACTATAGCACAGTCCAAACTTCCAACAGGCATAATTCAGCTTGCCAGCGATCATATTCATGGAAGCGGATATGAAAGAATCGATAAAGATGGTGTTTTCTACGCAGAATGGAATGATCCCAATTCAGGAACAAGGAGTATAAAATCAAGATCCTGACTGTTCTTGTCTTCGTCTTGATTCTTCTTCCATTGCTTTTTTCTCTTTCATCCTGTTTTCAAAAGTAATATCTTTCTTTATTTGCACATATGCATTGCCGGTTATGGCTGTATGTGCAAGATATACAATTCCTCTGAAAATTCCTTTGGCAAAGAATCCGTATAAGGATAAAATTAATGATATGGGTTCCAGAGGCAGTGACCACCAGTTGAATATTGTTCTTAGGAAACCAACTTCATTTCCTGTAAGTAGAAAAACAAATAGTATGACGAAACAGCTGGCTCCTACCAACTGGTAAAGGAATATACCTTTTAATATGCCCTGTTTTCTTTTGTATCTTAGAATATGACAGATAATGATATGAACTATGGCATATGAAAACGAAAAAATGTATGCAAAGATTGGGCTTGTACGCTCAAAGGAGAAACTGTCCAAACCAAAGAGTTTTATAATCAATATATTTAACAAG
This sequence comes from Clostridiaceae bacterium, assembly GCA_012522035.1. GTDB lineage: Bacteria > Bacillota > Clostridia > UBA1212 > DUPL01 > DUPL01. The sequence goes on along the minus strand of JAAYLF010000062.1, from coordinate 2,989 downwards.
CTTAATACAGATGCTGTTACAAGCATCTGTTTGTTGTTTCTGTCCTTCATGTGCCTTATAGCTCCTTGCTGAATTATAATTTATCCGTTGGCAATACATACAATAGAATAGAGAAAAAGTGGCATATGCTGCCTGCCAATACAAATAGATGCCATATCGGATGGGCGTAAGGTATTTTTATGGCATAAAAAACAATTCCTAATGTATAGAAGACTCCACCTGCTATAAGCAGTATTATTCCACCCATCGCGAGGTTTTGCATAAGGGGCTTCATGGCAATAATTATTGCCCAGCCCGATATAACATAGCTGGCCATTGAGAAGGTTTTAAACTTTTCCATATTGATGGAGTTAAATACAATTCCAAGGATCGCTGTAGCCCATACAATTCCAAACAGCACCCATCCCACCGGTCCCTTAAGAGTAACCAAAGTGTAGGGAGTATATGTGCCGGCTATCAGCAGATAAATAGAGCAGTGGTCGAATATTCTGAATACCTTTTTTGCAGTTTTGTGAGTAAGCGCATGATACAAGGTGGACATGGTATACATTATAACCATTGTTGCACCATATATCGATGCGCTTACAACTCCAATGGCATTTCCATACAATGCTGCAAATATGATGCTTAATACTAATGCAGCAATCCCTAACAACGCTCCAATTCCATGAGTAATACTGCTGAATATTTCTTCTCCCAAAGTGTAAAAGTTGTTGATTAGTTTTCTTTTCTTGACTTCCTTCATTAAAAAATTACCTCAAATTAAATATTCAAATTCTAGTATATCACTATTAGAGCGTTCCTTTCAAGTATAAACAGTTATTTCTTCTTTCTCTTAAGCAATATAACAACAATTGCCGCCACAACAATTACCGCTATTGGTATAACAACATAATATATTGGGAAAGATTCGCTCTTTTCATCCTTCTGCTCGGCAGGAGTGCTGGTAGAAGTAGATGTCTTTGTCGGGGTAGGAGTTGTTGCCTTGGTTGGATCAGGTGTTTTCGTTGGTTCAGGTGTAGGCGTTCTCGTGCGGTCAGGTGTAAAGTTAAGAGCTTCCTCTTCCGATGTGAAGAACGCTATGTACTCAAGGTCAAACTCCGAACCGGTCAGTATCTGTCCACCTGGGAAGTCAGTAAACATGCAGTCCAGCCTGATGCTCCTAATTGTTCCAGTCCATAAAGATTCCTCAAGAGTAAAAGGATATCTTTTGTCCTGGGACCATTCGGCAGTTGCAAGGTTTCTGTCTTTCATATTGAAAACATATTCCTTGAATTCCTCATCATCCTTGGATATCGGTACAAGGGTGTTGGATTCTCCCCTTATACCTGATCCCGCATCAAAATGGAATTGAAAAAACTCTGCATTGCTGTTGTTTTTTATCTTTATCTTGCACCACTGATAAAGATCACCATCAAAAGGATCAATCAGCAGACCAAAATATGGATCTCCATTTCCACCTTGATCAGGTCCGTTCAATGTAACAAGGTGGAGATGGTTATCAACCCATTCAATTTCCACGTTGGTGGCGGTACCAACGTAGTAGAAAAAACTTTCCTCGAAATAAAAGTCATAAACTATAGGTTCGTTCTCCGCTCTTACATTCGTGGGTGCAAGGATAAGCACAAGAATAATAGCAAAACCAAGCATCGTTTTGAGTTTCATATTCAATTCTCCTTTCCCTTTGTTTGTTAAAAAGTATAGCACACGATATGTAATTGTTCAATTACTATTGATTATTTTTCAAAAAAATAGTAATATTGACGTTGGTAAATCTAATAAACTTTTGAAGGAGTTTTACATGAGAAAAATAGTTGATTTTGTAAAAGGAATCTTTATCGGTATTGCCTTGGTTATTCCAGGTTTGTCAGGAAGCATCTTCGCTGTTGTTGTTGGTCTATATGAATCCATATTAAATGCTGTAAACAATATACGTAAAGAATTCAAGAAAAGCTTTCTCTTTCTTCTTCCAATTGTTTTAGGGGTGGGAGTTGGCATTCTTGCTTCTACGAAACTTGTTTTATGGGTTACTGAAAACTACAAGCAGCAATCATATTTCTTTTTTATTGGACTTGTTCTTGGCAGCCTGCCATTAATACTGAGGAAAATAAAAGGCATAAAGTTCAAGCCACAGTATCTTTTGATAACAGTAGCCGCTTTTGTTGGCCTTATGCTTATTTCCTTCCTCCTTACAGGCAATGTGGACGAGTCAGCTGCCAAACTGCCAAAGATAGAAAAGATAACAGGGGTGGATGATGTCTTAGTTCTGACATTTGCCGGCATATTCTCCTGCGCTACAATGTCAATACCCGGTGTTAGCGGTTCGGTTATGCTGATGGTAGTAGGACATTACGGTAGTGTGTATAATGCAGTAGGAAATTGTGCTGACTTCTTAAAGGCACTGCTGACGGGGAACCTTGATGAGGCAAAGGTTGCTGCTTCATCGATTCTTGTAGTGATTCCGTTCATGGTGGGTGCAGTTGTTGGTATCGCTTTAATTGCGAAAATTCTTGTATATCTGCTTAAAAAGTTTGAAGCACAAATGTATTACGGGGTTGGCGGACTTGTAGCAGGAGCCATTGTAACGCTGCTTGCCGAAGCAGTAAAAGATCCTTCTTTTTCGTTTTCGATTGGTGTAGGAAAGTTCCTTTTGATTCTTTTAATCGATGCTGTACTTGTTGTAGTTGGTATTCTTTGTACCAAGTATCTGGATAAATAAAAAAGAATGATATATGATATAAATGAAAAACATCCTTATGTAAAACATAAGGATGTTTTTTTGTTGGCAGGGGAGACGCGACTCGAACACGCAACACACGGTTTTGGTGACCGTTGCTCTACCAATTGAACTACTCCCCTTTGCGAGTACAATTATACTATGAGACAGCGGTATTGTCAACAACATAAACTTAAATTTTTGCCTTTATGTCGTTAAAATATGATAATGTCTTACTATACCACATGTGATTATGTCCCATGTGGTATAATC
>JAAYLF010000061.1 GCA_012522035.1 Clostridiaceae bacterium | reverse complement strand
GCATTACCCTGTCGTATACTATTGCGTTTGTAAAGTCAAGCGCTAGAAAATCAATATCCGCAGCTATAAACAACTCAAGGTGCTTTCTTATAACCCATGGATCGGCGGAGTTGTAATAACCATACAATGGCTCATTGAAATAGTAGTTTTGGTTTATTGGAGCTATTGTACTGTCCTTTTTCCAAAGCTCCTCCGGATGCTCTATCATGATTTTTGTAACATCAAAAATCCTGTTGGTTCCAGTATAACCATGCCAGGTATGATAGAAAAGCCCCACATATTTGTCTTTCTTATAACCTGACACCGGGTTTACCTTTCTACCAAATGTATCTATGCCTACAATATGGCCCGTATGTGCTTTTTTAGTCTCCGTAGCCCTTGTAAACAAACTGCCCATACATATCAATGTTAAGGAAATCAGCAAAATTCGTTTTAACATTTGCACCATCCTTTAGTTTATGTTCTAGCTTTATTATATAGTTTTCTTTACATGATACAATATAAAAATTTAATTATTTAATGCGAATAATATAGTTTAATTAACATTTATGAGATGATTGTATTGCTCAAAAGTTCCTTTTTTCATGGCTTTTACTTCAAACATCAGAAAAACAACAAGGTAGCATGCTTCATACCAGGCATATCTAAAAGCAACTATTCAGGTAATAACAGATACGTGCTCATTGCAATATAGTTTTGACAATGCAGAAATCAGAAAGCAGGCTATTAATATTGGCTTATGTAGTTTTTCTGATATGGGCATAGAAATTGATTTGCCGGACATTAAAGGACTTATTGAATACACAAATCTTACTCCATTAAAAACTGACATTATGGGCTTTTTCAAGTACTTTCCCATGGAGTGCAGGCATGGAGTAATAAGCATGAAACACAAACTGAAAGGCATGCTGACTATAGGGAATGAGGTGTATGACTTTAATGACGGTACAGGATATATCGAATTCGATAAGGGAAAATCCTTTCCAAGAAGGTATGTTTGGATCCAGTCAAACGAAAAAGAGGACTTTTCAATAATGTTGTCGGTTGCCGACATACCTTTTTGTGGCTTTTTCTTTGAAGGATGTATCTGCGCCATAATTTACAAAGGTCAGGAATACCGTCTTGCCACATATCTTGGAGCAAAAGCACAAGTATTTTCTGACAAGGTAATAATAATTCAGAAAAATATGAAAGTTGAAGCAAACATAATTGATGCCGGCATGCATTTTGATCTGCTGTATCCAATTCGAGGAAAGATGAAGGGTATTGTAAAAGAACATAATAATTCAAAGATTGATTTCAAATTTTATATTGACAACAAATTGGTAGTAGATGCAGTCTGCGAAAACTGCGGCTTTGAAATACACAATTATTGAATCATATTTGAATAGTTCTGTATGCATGCGGAGTGTATCCGGTTTTATCCTTGAATGTCCTGTTAAAGTGAGACCTGTCATAAAAACCGCATTCCAACGCAATTTCGAGGATAGGTTTGTCAGTATTTTTTAGAAGGTCGATTGCATGCCTTATCCTTAATTCCCTTAGATAATCCGACGGTGTCATTTCGTAGACTTCCATGAAATAACTTCGCAATGTTGAGTGCGAAACACCCAGCATGCTGCATATTTTTTTAAAATTAATTCTTTCTTTGTAATTGAGATTCATGTACTCCACACATTTTACTATTCCTTCAGGATATGTTTTTTCATCATTCTTATCTTTTTCAGGCATGTGTCGGGATAGTCTGCATATAAGGTACAAAGAAAGGGAATTTTTCATGATGTCGGAAGAAGTGTCAGAAGACCTTTGAAGCTGATCCAGTTCAATTAACAAATTCATAATTTCGTCTAGTTCGCTTTTATCTAAGGTTATGTTCAGATTATTTTGCAATGAGATGGATAACGAATTAAGTTCCTTTGAGTATCTTGAAATGAAATTGCTGTGCAGGAGCATATGAAATACAATCAGGTTGTTATCAATCATGTACCCATGTTCAACATTCGGGAGTATAAGGAACACATTCCCTTCTTCCACTACAGTACTATCTTTGTCCATACAGAGCAGCCCAGTTCCCCTTGTAACCATGTTAAGTTCATAAAAATTGTGTTTGTGCATGTTTATAGCACCCATATAATACGTATCATGAAAATAACATTTTACCTGGTTAAAGGGTTTGTTGTTGAATATATCCAAATGTTCCCCCGTTTTCATACCGTGAAGTTCCGATCTCTGCCGCTTTTAAACATCTCCCACATATGTATAAATATAACTAAATGTTACCATCTCAAAATCACAAAGTCAATTTAGAATGTGCTGTTTTTCTCAATTGCTTCCACCTTCTTCATGTAAATGTTTGGAAGAACAAGAGGATATTCCTTGTTATCCTCCTTATCCCGCCATGATACAAGAAACCTAGCTTCCGCTCTATCAAAAACATAACCCTTTTCAAAATACTCATTAAGTGTTTTCTTAAACTTCTTAGAGAACATAACTACTTTATGAGTCCTGCCATTAAACTCAGCAGTAAGGTAACCATTATCAAGAGAAAGCAAGTCACCGCTCATAATGTTAAACAACACTTTATTTTTCAACTTGGTAAACCCCAAATTGACATCCCTGTGAGTTAGCTGAAGTATAATCTCTTCCGTCTCTCCGTACTCGAAATTGTCGTAAACAATTTCAACTCCGGGTAACGAGCAGTTCTTAAAGATGTTCGTATTGCAGTGAATATAGAGGGCTTCTTTTGCTCGTGTAATACCAACGTACAATTTACGCTTCTGCTCATCATCACTTGGATATATGTTGGAAAGCATGATGTATACTTCGTCAAACTCACGACCTTTTGACTTGTGTATGGTTGAAACATATATCTTGTCGTCGTTTTCATCATAAAAGTCTTCGTAATTCGACTCTCTGCAAAACTCCTCAAGATCTGATCTGTACTTTTCTTTGTTGACTTTCTCAAACTCTCTGAAAAAGTTTTTTATAATATTGATGCAGCTGCTTCTGGCATATTTTTTCAACGTTTTTTCTTTATTCTTGTTCCACAGCTCATCACTTATAACCGGTGAAGACAGTTCTTTGTCTATCTGGGTAAGAAAATATCTGACTTCCACCAAATTGTACATTTTAAAGCCGTCATTCGATTGGATAAGCTTGGCCTGTATATTGTGCCTGTCAAGATGCCACAAGATACGCAAAGACTCCTCATTGGTATTCGTCATAATACAGGCGGTTCCGCCTTTATATTCTTTCACAAAATTGTTTACTACTGCTTCTTCAATATTCATGCTGGTATGATTTATGATCCTTACGATGCCGTTTTCTTTTTGAACGGGTACTATGGGATCCTTTTTTAATCTGTTCTTCATGGTCTCAGCAAAAGCATTTGTCAAAGCAACAATGTTGGCTTTTGATCTAAAGTTTTCATTCATCTCATATCTGCCTGCATCATATTCAGTTAACAGTGATTTGAAATACTCGGAAGAAGAACCTCTGAATTCATATATGTTTTGATCATCGTCACCTACTGCTACAACACGCATATCTTCATTGTATTTTATTAGTTCCCTTATCAGGCTATACTCATCCTTGTCCATATCCTGTGCTTCATCAATAACCAGAACCGTCCTGGTTATCTTGCCCAGCTCCGCTTCACCATTCCTTATCATTTTGACAGCTTTCTTAACCACTTCATCAGATTCATCCAAATTGCCCGTTCTTCCCAACAAGTCAAAGCAAAACGAATGAAAAGTCTTTATATCCACATAATATGCAGCGTCTCCTATCAAATCTGCAAGCCGCTTCTTAAACTCTGTTGCTGCAGCGCGGGAAAAAGTAAGCATCAAGAGCTGTTCGTGCTTTACATCTTCCAGAATAAGCAGTGACGCCAGTTTGTGTACAAGAACGCGGGTTTTGCCGCTGCCAGGCCCTGCAGCCACAACTATATATTTTGAATCCTTATCGTTAAGAATCTCTTTTTGCTTGTCAGATAGCTGCCCAAATATCTTTTTGTATCTTTTCGGAGTCATATTGTATTCCAAGGCTTTCTTCTTCTCACCTTTAAAATACTTGTCTATAAACTTATTAAAATCCATTTGAAAGTAATCCTGTACATACCTTAGAGCTGCATCATAATCTCTGACCATAAGGTTTGCATACTCTCCCACTATGTGGACCTGCTGGATTTTCTGCTCATAGAACCTGTCCAGCATTCTATAGTCTTCCTTTTTGTATCTGACTTTTCCTCCTCTTGCCAATCTCTCTATTTCCATGCCCTGATAATGCACCAAAAAACCGCCTTCTAACTTAATCGCTCCTATTATCTCAAGATAAAACAGCGCTTCTTTCACCTGATCTAGAGAACTCTTCTTCTTGTTTACATCGAGGCTGGCTATTTCTCTATATGAGTTAAACAGGCTGACAAGCGAGAAATGCACAAGCTTTCCCTGCTCTAGCATGGAATATAACTCATCGACTATAAATCGGCATATGTCAATCCTTATGTGGAAGCTCATATTCATCTTTGATATTTCCTCGTTAAACTTTACTTCCACATAACTGGTATTCATATGCTCCTGTTTTTCTATATAATTTTTAAGACTAAGAAAATCAAGTATTTTTCTAATTTTCTTGACATTTGAATGAGTAACTCCTCTGTCATGGGCTTTGTCATTTACCTTCTTAAGGTTAATTGCTCTGCCTTCAGTTTCAAGCTGGGCAAGTAAAAATAATTCAAGTTCAAAAAACTCTTCTAGTATTCGTGATGACTTCTGCTTTGAATCAAGAATAAGGGCCGACATATCCTGTTCATCAGCAAGAATACCCTCCAGCCTCATGATGTTTATTGAATCTATAATAACTTCTTTCGCCAAACCGAGTCGGTCTGCAATATAATCTACTCTTGATTCTGCCTCATCAGTGCCTGCATCAGCCCTTCTTTTGCTTGAAATCAAAAAACTCATTATGCGTTTGGCAATCTGCTTTCCTTTTTCATCAAACAAACTTGATTTATCGATTCGACTTGAGGCTTCTGCCATGTTCCTTGCAAGAATACTGTTGGCATAACATCTTGGAGAGTTGTAGCCTCTCTTTACATATCCTGCGTTTTCCAATGCGGAAATGGCAGCCTTTACCCTGGTCTCAACAGGATAATCTTCTTCGTCCCATCCTGCCTGTTTTGCGATCTCAAGAGCGGAACAGCAGACATGTGGTTTATTCTTTGTCATTCTTTTTATGGCTTGCCAAACCTGCTGTATTTCGCTCATGGTTAGTTTTGTTTGATTAATCAACACAAAATGCTTGTCCAAGTCGTTGTCGTTATAAAGCACATAGCATTCTGCTTGAAGATTTGGGTCCCTGCCTGCTCTGCCTGCTTCCTGGACATAGTTTTCAAGCGAGTCTGATATGTCAAAATGCACAACAAGCCTGACATCCTTCTTGTCAACTCCCATTCCAAAAGCAGAGGTTGCTACAATAACCTGCACCTCGTTATTGATGAACATATCCTGGTTTTTTATTCTATCATTCGTTTCCATCTTGCCATGATAAGGT
>JAAYLF010000060.1 GCA_012522035.1 Clostridiaceae bacterium | reverse complement strand
GTTCTATACAGATGGAGATGCCGCTCCTGGCGGAAGGTTTATGTTCCACTTCAATACAAACCAGGGATTAAGCCCTGTGACCATAGCATTTATCGCCGTGGCGGTTCTTGCTGTTGCAATTGTATCAACACCGCTTGGAATCAGAAATAGAAAGAAAAGAAAGGAGAAACAAAAGTGAGTTTTAGAAAATTTACCACGCTTTTATCATGCCTGCTGCTCCCCATAAGCATAACGGTAGGTTGTACGATTGTATTAAAAAAGCAAGTGGATGCCTACAGTGTTAACGAAGGCAGAAACTTTAACTACTTGTGCGGGATTGACCAGTTCAGCAGGGTTTTTGAACCCGTTACAGGCATGAATGAAGAAAAACATGTAGGAATCTTCTATTTTTTATGGCATGGCGAATCCGGAGTCACAACACATAATATTACTCAACTTCTAAAAGAGGATCCGGATGCCTTGTTTAACGTAAAAGGGTCGAGCAAAAGCCCGCTGAATGCTTTCCATTACTGGGATGAACCCCTTTTTGGCTATTACCGTTCGGATGACAAGTGGGTTATTGCAAGACACTGCGAGCTGCTTTCGCAGGCAGGTATTGATTTTATCGTTTTTGACACCACCAATGGCTTTATTTACGAAAAGTCATACACTGCCCTTTTGGAAGTGTTTTCAGAATACCAGGAAAGAGGCTGGAATGTTCCCAAAATTGCATTTTATACAAACTCCATGTCCATAAGAACCATGAACCAGCTTTATGATAAGCTGTACAGCAAAGGCCTTTACAAAGACCTCTGGTACTGTCCGGATGGAGAAAGGCCACTAATTATTGGTGCTTTAAATGCCGAACATGACAAGAAGATATACAACAATCCAAGTTACAATCCACCGGAGCTGACAGAAGAGTTTTTAAACTTCTTCGATTTGAGAAGCACGCAGTGGCCTTTTGACCCCTTCATCCCCGATGGATTCCCCTGGATGGAGTGGCTTTATCCGCAGCCAAACCACAACGGTATTATGAATGTTTCTCTTGCCCAGCATCCGCAGCTTCCTTTCAGCAACTCCTACTTCAACAGGAACCTCAACAAGGGTAGAGGATACGACTTTGATAAAAAGGAAAACATCGAATCCGAATCTGCAAAAGGACTGAATGCCGAATATCAGTGGAAAACAGTGCACAAGAACGCAAAAGACGTACACACGGTGTTTGTAACCGGCTGGAATGAATGGATAGCCCAAAAGCTTAATCTGAGCGGCTCCGTTGGTTTTGTTGACTGCTTCAACGAAGAATTCTCAAGAGACATTGAACCCGCAAAGAACGGAACGTATCAGGATGCATTTATAATTCAGCTTATTCAGAACATCCGCAAGTTTAAAGGCTTGAATGACAATTTCAAAGCACCAGACAAGGCAACCATAGATATTACAGGGGATGTTAAACAGTGGGATAAAATCAGGAATACGTATATAAACATTTCCGAGACGGAAACAGAAAGAAACAGTCTTTCGGTTGACTCCAAGTACAAGTATGTACAGGATAAACCCAGGAATATCATAAAAGAGGTGAAAATCACCCACGACAAGAATAATGCTTACATTATGATAAAATGCGTTGATGACATAATCAAGGATTCGGGCGAAAACTGGATGAATGTCTTTATTGGCACCAATGATTTAAAACTGCAGGGTTGGGAATGCTACAACTATGTTATCGGAAGAAGCGTTAACGGAGATAAAATTGCCGTCAACACGCTTGACGAAAAGGGCAATGCAACCAAGGTTGCTGATGCCCGATATACAATAAAGGGCAATGTAATGCAGATTGAGGTAAAACTCAAGGATCTTGGTCTAAAAACAAAAGACAAAGGTTTCTACTTCAAGGTAGCAGATGGCGTTGAGAACTACAAGGACATCATGGACTACTATGTAACAGGCGAAAGCTTCCCCATGGGCCGCTTGAGCTATTACTACTACTTCAACTGACAACCAAAAACCAGGGAGTATTAACAGCTCCCTGGTTTGTTTTTTGAGTTATTACTGTTCCTCGGTGTTATCCATTAACCCTATTGCTTCGCTAACCGGCAGTGAAAAACAAATCCCTCTGCCTTCCTTGTTAAGTCCAGCTTCCATGGTTATGCTTTGCATTATTGCAGTCTTCTTGTCATTTGGCGCAATTATCAATACAATGTCCTTTTCAGGTTGTATGGTAATACCCAAAAACTTCTCCGCTTCCTTGGAACCCAAACCTCGGGCATGAACCAAAGTACCCCCGGAAGCACCTGCTTTCTTTGCAGATTCCATAACCATGTCAAAATGACCCGATTCTACAATTGTAATCACCAAGCTGTAATCTCCACTTGCTTCCATTTCATCAGCCTCACTTTCCGATTCAGTGTTCATATCACAATTCTTGTACAAATTAAGCATGTGGGAACTTACACTGTTCAAACCAATGGTAAAAGCAATGCCGGTTCCTTTTTTGTCAAAATTGAGTTTCTTGCCAAACTTCTTCAATATTTCCAATGACACTTCATCCTTGACAATACTTACAGCCACAATTTTCTTGGGACTTCCAAAACCCAATATGTCATAAATCTCACTTTTGGCAGATCCGTAACCATGACTAACAAGACTTATGGGTATGTTGAGCTTCTTAATCAAATCACGCAGTGTATTTGCATAAGAATAGTCAACTATTGTTACCAGGGCTTTAAGCCTATCCTCTTTCATAACAAGACCTCCACTTCGCACACATTATACTACAAATCTTACTGCTCTTCATCATAATCAATAATTCTGTCGTCAACTTGTGCAATAGCACTCTGCTTCAACGCAAGTCTCATCTTTATTGCATAGAATATACCAAATATCTGCATGGTTACAACCGGCATGAGCGCAATTACTGCAACAATGCCAAAAGCATCTGTAAAGATATTGCCACCCAGGCCTTCGCAAACACCTATCGCAAACGGAAGTATGAACGTTGCAGCAAGAGGTCCTGATGCAACAGCACCCGAGTCAAAACTGATCGCAGTAAAAAGAGGAGGCACAAAAAACGACAGGACGAGAGCAAAAATGTATCCCGGTATCACAATATACAGTATTGAGAAACCTTTGATAATTCTTAATACGGACAAACCCACACTCAATGCAACACCTATGGACAGTCCCATTCCAAGTGACTTTCCTGATATTGCACCATTAGTTACATTCTCCACCTGCTCTTTAAGTACAAACACCGCAGGTTCTGCTGAAACCACAAAGAAGCCCATCGCAAGCCCGATTAATACTATTGCAATGAGTGACACGTTTTCCGTAAGACTAAGTCCAATCAAATAGCCTGTTGGCATGAATCCAATATTTGCAGATGCAAGGAACAAAACAAGGCCAAAATAAGTGTATATTGTGCCAACAGTTATTCTTAAAAGAGTCCTTTTACCAAGCTTTAGCCTAAGAATTTGGAATATTACAAACAAAATCAAGATGGGCGCCAGAGCTATTGCCACCTGTTTGAAATATTCAGGAAAGCCATGCAGATACAAATTAAGTATGTCTTTACCCGACAACACATCAGGCACACTCAGAACACTTCCACCCTTGGGCTCGAATATGAAACCCAGAATAAGCACAGTAAGTATGGGACATATGAGGCATAGCGCAACAAGACCAAAGCTGTCATCCTCAGTGGTTTTGTCTCCCCTTACAAAAGAAAGACCTAAACCAAGAGCCATTACAAAGGGCACCATTATTGGGCCGGTGGTTACTCCTCCCGACTCAAAGGCAATGGAAACTATATTGGTGTTTGTAAAAGCTGACAGAATAAAGGAAACCGCGTAAAAACCCATTAGAATGTATGAAAGCTTAATCTGCAGCAGTATCCTCAAAAAAGCAATTACAACCGCAACACCCACACCAATTGAAACAGCCAAAATTATATACAAATCAGGGATTGCACTTATCTGGGCTGCCAGTATGTGCAGATCAGGCTCTGCGACACATATGAACACTCCGATAAGGAAAGAGACAATGACAATCAAAACAAGTCTCTTTGTTTTAACCAGGGCTGATCCTACATTTTCACCAATCGGCATCAAGGATATATCCACACCCAGGTTAAACAGGGAAATACCCAAAATCATCAATACAACACTCACAACAAACAGAAGCATGTTGTATCCTGGTATCTTAATCATGGTCAGGTTTAGCAAAACCACCAGCACAAATATTGTTACAACAGAAAGAAAAGACTCTTTCAACTTGGCAAACAAGAGTTTTCTCAATCAAAAATCAACCTTTCCTAATATATTTTAGTATACCTTCTTTCTTCTGCTCCCAAGAGCCATTTTAATTATTTCATCCACCTCGTACTCTGAAGACACCCACAATTCATACATGACGCCTTCAGGCTCCAAATTTTCCAAAAGAACCGGAAGATCCTTTGGTGTCACAGCCACATGTATCAGCTTCCTTGCATCTTGTATTTTTTTGAGAATATCAATCCAACAGGAAGCGCTTGGCTGCCCGGCTCCATAGACCCATTGTATTCCATCAAGCTCTTCTATCCCAAGCAGGGCATCCAGATGTTTTAGAGCTCCCGGACCATCCAAATGAAAGAGAGAACCATCCAAAAAACGAATCTCATCAATCAGCTCCGGCAATGCAAACTCATCAAACATTTCCTGCGAAATCATACAGCAAAAATCACAGGAAACCGGATACCACAACCCCTCATGCCACACCCCCATCCAATTCGTACTTCCTGCCTGGTATGCTGTTATGAGTGAATGAAGCTCAGTCATCACTTTTTTGTATCCTTCCAACATGTCAAAGGTTGCCTTTTTAACTCCATCCGGGTTGTCATACAATTCGTAGCACAGGTTTTCGGGACCTATCAAAGATACAATACCGTCAAGACCGGAGTGTATGTCCGTTATACCTACCAGATAGTCGCCTTTTGAATCCTCAAGCATCGCTTTAGTCATTTCCAATATTTTTGCATAATATCCCTTCTCTTCGAAAACAAGATTGGTTAAATCCATTTCCTTATGTAGGGCCCAGCTGGTATCCGGTGAAAAATCTACATCCACACCATAAAAAGCACCAAATATATCAGGACCCAGATTTGGCCATGCCATGGGAAAGGATTCTCCACCAAAATACGTGTTTTCCATATGTGCTCTTGACGCTTTAATTACATATTCAGTATCGAGCCATCTGTCTTGAAGTTTTTCAGGGACTTTTGGAAATGTTGCTTTTGCGTTCAATTTTGGAGCCTTTACACTGATCAAAGGCCTGTCATGGTTTTCTCTTGCCCAGTACTCGGAAAACCTTGTTTTCGTGTCTTCGAAATCGGCTTTGTTAATCATGTTGAACACCCCGAATATGAGTAATAGGCACAAGATATAGTATATCATATTTATACAAATAAAAAAATCCCATTTCCTTTACGCAAGCTTCCATGTTTAATATAATATACAAAACAAAAGAGGAAATGAGGATACAAATGGAAGTTGTATATGTAAAATCAAAAAAGGATCAAAAAATATATTTTTCCCTGTTTAATAAAGTATACAAAGACAACAAGCACGCGGCGTATACATACTGGGAAACAAGGACATAGTCATGCAGTGTGTGTTCATACACTCAGACAAACTGGATGCCCTTCAAATCGCATACTTTGAAGCACTGCCGGAAAAACATGAAGCCTTTGACTTGCTCATGAAAGAAGCAATAAAAATATGCAAGGAAAGAAAGATTGGGAAAATAGTGGCGGGCATGAACGGACATGTAAACTACGGCCTTGGGTTCCTGATAGACTCTTTTGACAAAGACCCGGTCTTTGGCACCCAATACAACCCGCCCTACTACAAATCGTACTTTGAAAGATACAACATGAAGGAAATACGCCTGTGCTCCTTTTACTGGGATATGAGTCTTGTAAAAATGCAGAGGTTCACAAGAATTTATGAAAAATTAAGAAAGAGATACATAATCAAAGAATTCAACCCCAGAAATTTGGACGAGGATGCAAGACTATACACATATTTGAACCATGTGTGCTTTAAGAACCACAGATATTACTACCCCAGTTCCTATGAAGAAGACAAGGTTCTGGTAAAAGAGCTGCTGCTACTTTCTCCAAAGAACTTCATTGTCTTTGCCTTTGACGGAGACAGACCAATAGGTTTTGTTCTTTGGTATCCTGATTTCAATCAGATTATAAAGCCTGGGAAGAGTATAAATGTGCTTGCGCTTTTAAAGATCAAACTATTCAACAAGAGAATAACAAAGGTAAAGGTAGGAGAAATTGGGGTTCTGCTGAATACCATAATAAAGGGATACCGCTTCTTCTGCTTAAATACATAGCTGACAAGGTAAAAGACAAATATACCTGCGGAGAGTCCTCCTGGATACTTGAGGAAAACAAGGCCTCAAGACTTATGAGCGGCACCTTTGCAGACAAAAAGTACAAACATTATGCTGCATATGAAATGGATGTGAAGAATGAAGATTGAAACCTACAGTTCAATTTGCGACGTGCCAGACATGCCCTATGTAAAAGAGTAAAAGGATTTATTCCATGTTCTTGAAAAGACCAACCCCTGCAGGCAGAAATATCATCTTCTTGCGGAAGGTGATGACTTTGCCTTATTTTGCGAATACAGACTCAAATTAAATATATTTACATACAGCAAACTGAAGCTAGATTACCCTGTTAGGATAATTGGCATACCCGCATCTGTTGGAACCCAAGGTTTTTATGCAACAAGCACGCAGCTTAAAAAAAGGATGTACAAATATATTTCCACATTCAAAGGGGCTGTGCTTGTACTAAACACCATCGACAGAGAATGCATTGAATCTTTTGGTACAGGAGAAACACTTCCCACCCATATACTCCATGTTGAATGGAACACTCCTGAAGAATATCTCTCCTCCATGAGAAGCAGCTACAGATACAGGCTAAAAAAGGCTTTAAAGAATAGTATATTTATAAGGAGGATAGACAACAAGGATTTTGATGACAAGTTGTACTCCCTATACCTTAATGTATACAACAAGTCCCCATTCAAGCTGGAGAAACTGAGCAAAAGCTTCTTTCAGCAGTTTGGAGATATATATGTGTTTGAGGACAAAAGGGCCGTTGCATTTATTCAGATTTACAAAAAGAACGGAATAATGTATTTTATATTCTGCGGCATAGACTATTCGTACCACAATGTACATGATTTGTATTACAGAATGCTGTTTGAGGTGATAAAACGAGGGATTGAGGAAAAGGCGGAGATCATTGACTTTGGTCAAACCACATCAGATACCAAGATGAAACTGGGTGCTGTCATGCAAAATAGATACATGCATGCAAACCACAGCACAAGACTTGTAAAAGCTCTTGTACTAAAACATATGGATAAACTGTCATATAACGAAGAACACGAGAACTACAATGTTATGAAAACGAGGTAGATTATGCGTATTATATTAATCAGGCCAAAACCTCACAAGGAAACCATAGGCCTTCAAAACGTAATGATATGCGAGCCGCTGGAGCTTGAATACGTAAGCGCATACCTGTCAAAACACGGGCATGATGTATATATTGTGGATAAAATCCTGGAAAGAAAGAGTGTAACCTGTTTTGTTAAGAAATATAAACCGGACATGGTCGGCCTTACAGGATACATATCCCATGTGAATGTTATTAAAAAGTATGCAGAAGAAATCAAGAAGGCAAACAAGGACATCATTGTCTGTGTAGGGGGTGTGCATGCGGAAGTTTGTCCTGAGGATTTTTCATGTGAATATATTGACCACGTACTAAAAGCAAACGCTTTGGACGCTTTTCTTGGTATTGCAGACAGCAGAATTGATGCTTTGGAAATGCTGGAAAAAGAAAAATCCCAAACTTTTTGCTATCCGTACCCAGACAGGGAGAAAGTTAAAAAGTACAGAAAAAAATACTATTACATGTTCCACAGAAACTGTACACTGATTAAAACTTCCTTTGGCTGTCCCTACAAATGCAGTTTCTGCTTTTGCAGGGAAATTACTGACAACAAATACTTTGCCAGATGCGTGGAAGATGTAATTGATGAACTGAAAACAATCAAGGAAGAAGAAGTCTACATTGTGGACGACAACTTTCTTTTAATGCAGATAGATTGAATCATTTCTGCGACATGCTGGAAAAGGAAAACATAAAGAAAAGATACCTGGTATATGGCAGAGCGGATTTCATTGCTCAAAACGAAGACATTATTAAAAGGCTCAAGGCCAACGGACTTCGGGCGGTAATTGTCGGGCTTGAATCCTGCGATGACCAAATACTTGAAGGATACAACAAAAAGTCAAACAGCCAAATCAATAAAGAAGCAGTGGCCATACTCAAGAAATATGATATTGAATGCTACGGCACTTTCATTCTGGGGATTGACTGGGACAAGGAAGATTTTAAAAAGCTCAAGAACTGGATTAAAAAGCTGGGAATTACCTTTGTGAACCTGCAGCCATTTACTCCTCTTCCCGGCACAGATATGTATGACTTGTACAAAGACAAACTTATTGTAAAATGGGAGGAGTATGAAAAATGGGACATGGCGCATCTGGTTGTAAGGCCGACAAAGATATCAGTAAGAAAGTACTACCTGTATACAATACTTCTTTACTACAGCACCATGGTCAATCCCAAAAAAAGCATTGACATGATAAAAAAGTCAAGGCTATATTTCGTAGGTCTTGCCCTCCGCCTTCTTGCAGCCCTTACTCCTGAAGACTGGGAGGTGGAAATCTGTCTTGAGACCATAGAGGATGTACCCTTTGACACTGATTGCGATGTTGTTGGTATTGGCAGCATGGGGCATGCTGTCATACGGTCCATTGATATTGCCAAAGAGTTTAAAAAGAGAGGCAAAATCGTACTGATGGGCGGATATATGACAAGCCTAATGCCTTATGAGGCAAAAAAGTACTGTGACAGTGTAATAATTGGGGATGCGGAGGAAGTGTGGAAAGAGGTTTTAAAGGATATTGAAAACAACACATTAAAGGATTTTTATGAAAAACCTCTAACAAAGCTTGAATATCCATCTTCCAGATTTGATTTGATTATGAATAAGAGAATAGGAAATTTTCTTCCCGTGCAGGCAGGAAGAGGCTGCATGCATTCCTGCAGTTTATGCTCTGTGGCTTGCCTTTACAAAAGCAAATATCACAGAAGAGAGATAAGCGAGGTTGTAAGAGATATCAAGCAAATAAAAGAGCTTGGTTTCAAGAGATTCCTTCTTTTGGATGACAATATTGCTTCGGATCCGGATTACATGTTTGAGCTGTGTCAGGAAATCAAGAAGCTTGGCATGAAGTGGATGAGTCAGTGTTCAATTAATATTGCAAGGAACGAAAAACTTTTGAAGGCAGTTGCAGAAAGTGGCTGCGATGTATTAAGTTTTGGTCTTGAAAGCATTTCAAAGGAAAGTCTTGACTCCATAAACAAAAGATGGGCTCATCCGAAGGAGTATGGTGTTTTGCTCAAGAAAATAAGAGATGCAGGTATTGATGTTTCTACAGAAATGGTGGTGGGAGCCGATGGTGATACCATTGAGACTATAAAAGCCACTGCAAAATTCATTGAAGACAACAAGGTCGCAGTCACCCGATTCTTT
>JAAYLF010000059.1 GCA_012522035.1 Clostridiaceae bacterium | reverse complement strand
TTCTTGAAATATGCTTTAGCCTTGGCATCCTTTACACCCTGAAATCTTTTTGACAGGGAGTTTGCAACATTTTCTATGGCAGTTGTGGATATCCTGACTGCTCCCGACTCATTCTCAGTAACCAGATACTTTGACGATCGGGTATTCTTTATTCCGGAGGTCAGGAAAAACACATTCAGACACAAGAAAACAAGACCAATAATAAACAGCATTATGTCATACCTGTTTGATTGAAAGAAGTTTGCGTTCGTATACTCAATAATGTATTCC
Source organism: Clostridiaceae bacterium (assembly GCA_012522035.1). Lineage (GTDB taxonomy): Bacteria > Bacillota > Clostridia > UBA1212 > DUPL01 > DUPL01. Next base: position 11,348 of record JAAYLF010000059.1, on the reverse strand, counting down.
ATTACAATCTTGTCGCCAAAAGGCGAAATCATAATAACAGCGCTTGCAATCGATGCCAAAAATGCATAAATTACCGCCAGAATCCTAAACAGATAATTACTCACCAAAATCCACTCCTTGTACATGTATATTGACAACCGGAACCGAGATGCTTGTAAGTGCCTCCACAGTGTCCTTTACCTTTTCTTGTATCCTCCAGGCCAGATCAGGTATCCTGTATCCATACTTCACAATTACATACAAATCTATCGTTGTTTCATCATTCTTTGTTTCAACCTTCACACCTTTGGCAGGATTCTCCCCTCCAAAGGCTTCAACCAGACCTCCGGCTATTCCCGGACTCATGGAAGCAACTCCCTCCACTTCAGAACAGGCAATGCCCGCTATAACGGCAATAACCTCATCCGTTATGAGAATGTCTTCCTTTTCATTTTCTTCGGAATAACCATTCATCAAATTGTCATCATCAAAGGACTTGTCCAAGTTTAATCCCCCTAGTATCTGTTTACGCAGATAATTATAACACATTATGAGGAAACAGTCATAACAAAAAGTAAAAATGGCGCAATGCAACAAGCAATGCGCCACTTTTACAAATATATCTCATATCCCTCAACTTATATTCTTCACTACAATCTGGTCAATAGATGCACCCGTGGTGTCAATTACAATGCCTGCCAGCACCATTACTTCCTGCTCGGTAAGCTCCTCTGCCATAACTGTCACATAGATATATCCATCCTCATCAAGCTCTACAAAGACATCCTCATAGCCTCTGCCTTTAATGGAAGTCTCCATGTCGGACTCCAGTTCAATCATCATCTCTATGGCATCCCTGAGCTCCATTGCCTGCACCTTTTCTTCCTCCGTTGCCTCCGTATCATCAATGACTGCGGTGCATTCCGCTACCAAAAGACTTCTCTTGCTCTCTCTTTCCAATCTTGCTCCAGCAAAGAACTCTTCCGCATCCAGAATGGTCTCATCGAGATAATCGTCAGGATCATTTACTATGAGACCCTTCTTGTCGTCATTCTTGTTTGCCGCCTTGTCCTTGTTGTTTCTGATATTCTGAAATATGGCAGCTGCCAGAAGTACCAGACATATGCCAAGCGCTATCAACCTTTTTGTTTTAAGACTCATTACAACCCCTCCATCAAGCTCAATAAACTTCTGATTATACATAAATATATGACGCATGTCAGCTCTTCATGCTAAGAATTTCAACCCGGTGGGGCTCAATTCCATACAAGGCCACCAAGGCGTTCATTATGTGTTCTTTTACCACATTGCTTTTTGCCCCTTGGGCAGACACAACAATACCTTTAACCTTGGGATACACCACCTTAAGGACCACAGTTCCATTGCTGTCAAAAATGTCCTTTCTTTCCCTGTAATCATTCTGCTTCCTTTTCCCTCCTTCGGAATCCTGCTCCTCAAGAGTGGACTCGTTTCTTTCACTGTCATAGGCAGGCACCAGTTCGCAGGACTCATCCACATATACCAGATCCTTTACTTTCCCAACACCATCAATGGTGGACAGCAAATCCTCTATCTGCATCTGAAGATAGTTGGCATACTCATCAGGCCCCATCAGTACCATGCCGTTTTCACTCTCCGAAAGGCCTGGTGTTCTGGTTGCCTGGGGCAAAAACATTTTAGGCGGCTCTTTGCCTCCTGAAACATCAAGCAGCATGTTGCCCAGTATAACCATCAAACACCCGACCACCACCATGATAATTATCTTTTTGTATTTTGTAAAAAAACCTTTCAAAAACTCAATACTGTTTTTAAGATCCATTTTACACACCCCGTTTCACACCCAGTCTATTGAAATATTCTTATCATCAACTCCAAGAAGAAGTGACACAACATATCTTATCTCCTTCTCCTTATTCTTCTTTTCCTCACTTATCTGCTTTTTTCTTCCTCATCCTTTTGTTTCCTGACTTTGATTCCATCCGTACCAATAACAATCTTGCCAATCTTGTCTATTGGCTTTACAATTCCCTTTTGCTCTTTTTTAACATCCTCCATGCTTACACTGCAGGAAACTGATGTAACATATCCAAAGCTCTCAGAATCAATATCCCTGTTAACAACTATCACCGTATTGCTGTTAACTCCAATTCCCACCAATGCATTGTCGACCTCTTTTTCAAGTCTTCTGACATACTCATTTATAACCTCTTCCGCATGCATGTCGTATTCCTCCACATCCTTCACTCCGGCAAGCAGTTCAGAATACAACATATTGACTCTTATCTTGTTGTCATTTAGATTCTTGAAAAAGCCGTCCACAAGATCTGTCAGCGGAGAAACAATTATTGCAAGAAAAACAAACCCAAAGGCTACCTTGCATGTTTTTTTGATATTACCATCCGGCACAAGCTGCAACAGCAGGGTAAGAAGAAACGATGATGCAATTATTGTAAACAACCACTCTTTCATAGCGACCTCCCAAGCGAAACCATTACGGCAATATTGACAATATACATCACTCCCAACAGTGCTGTGATAGACATTATCATGGAAAAGGCATCAGCAACCAGGGTAATGACTTTGCTTATCTTTTCATGGGCAACCGGAGACACAAAGACAACTGCCAGCCTGTACAATATAACAATCGCCATTATTTTAATAAACGGCGAAAGACACGCCACAAACACGGCAGCCATGACCCCCACACCTCCTGCATCCTTTAATATTCCAGCACCAGAAAACACCAGATCCGCAGACTCGGCCAGGTATCTTCCCACCACAGGTACCATGCTTCCTGCATACTTTATTGTTCTTGTACTTATGCTGGTAAAACTCTTTGCAACTATTCCGGACACAGAGGCACTGCAGGCAAACACCACCATAGTGATACCCAAGATCCCGTTGAAGGTACGTCTTATCATTGTTCTTATCCCATCTACACTGAACTTGTCCGATATGACCTCGCAAAATCCCAAAGCACCAAATATTACAGCCAAAGGCAGCAGGATGCTTTTTATTACCAAAGTCACAGCCTGGGCGATAATCAAAAACACCGCTCCCTGACTGTTAAGTGAAACATATGACAATATTGGAATGGATGCAACCGTAACAGCTGACATTTTTGTCATTGCTTCGTTGGCAAGTCCTACAACTTTTGCAAAATCAGCCACTGCAGGCACTGCCAGTATGGCTGATGCCACAATCAGAACTGTTTCAGACCAGGAGGCCTTGTCCGGAGAAGATATGGCGAATATGAATACGGTCAGATATGTAATTCCGATAATGTATAGCACAGTGTCCACATTTCCGGCAAGATTTTTAAACAGCTCACCTAGAACCTTTATCAGTATTTCGCCAAAGGACAGATTCATCTTTCCTTCCAAGGCATTCTCCATTATCGCAACAGGATCAAGAAGCCCGTCCCACAGACTTCCCGCCGTATCCAACTTGTCCCTAAGCTCATTAATAACCGTGTTATCCATAATGTCACCTGCCCTAAAAAAGAGTTTTCAGCGTGGACAGAAGTTTTACAGCAAGCGGCAAAGCCAGCCATACAATGAATATCCTGCCTGCAAGCTCAATCTTTCCTGCTATTGCAGTTTGCTCCGCATCCTTGCAGGTGGATGAGGCAAACTCTGTTACGTATGCAATTCCCATTATTTTCATGAGAGTTACCGCTTCTTCTCCTGACAGGTTTGCACTTCCATAAATACCTGAAAGCGAATTGATAACGGATGCAAGCCTGTCTGTAATTATGCCAAATATCATGATGCAGCCCATTATCGTCAGCGGAATTGTGAGCTCCGACTTGGTGTTTTTCAATAGAATTACCATAATAGCGGTAAATAACCCAATGACAACAACCTTTACAATATCCTCAAACATGATTTATCCCCTCTTAAAACCTGAACAAATTCTTCAGGGTGTCAAAAAGACTTGAAATCTCTCTTGCCATGATAACCAGCACTACAACCAAACCTGCCAAGGTTACCATCAGCGCCTGTTCATCCCTACCGGATTGTTTCAAAAGCGAATTAAGTATCGCCACTATGATTCCAAGGGCTGCAATTTTGAAAATAAGATCTATGTCCATGATCAGTCTCCTTTACTTACCACAGAATTACAGATAATATGACGGAAGCGGCTATGCATATTTTTGTAACTATTCCGCCATCCCGTGTATTTATCTCATCTGCCTTTTTTTCAAGCTCGCCAAGCCTCTCGATTACGTTATTTATAACTTCAGACTGAATCTCCGTCTTTGAATTCCCCAATACCGCCCCTATTTCATAAAGAGCAGTCTTGTCTTCAGCTTTTAAATATATGGAGTCTTCAAAACTGTCCACAGCCTTGCTCCAGGCTTCTTGTGCTTCCATGCCTTTGGCCAGGTTTCCTGCAGCACTTGCAAACAGATCCCTTCCTCCATCACTCTTGTACATGGCAAGACTGCATGCCATAAGTCCGTCCTCCAGTATGCTGTATGTGTTTATCTGGTTGATAAGGTACCTAAGAGCATTCTGCAAAGACGACAGTATTCTGACCCGTTCTTTCAATGACTTTTTTATAGTATTTCCTAATATCAAGGATGAAGATATTAATAAAACGCATCCACCTATTTTTAATGCATATACGGCATAACCCATAAGCGCATCTACCTTCCCCTCTTTACAATTCTCTCCAAAGTGCCAGGACCGTTCCGACTGCTAAGAATTATATATGTTTCAAATACATTGTTTCCCTCCAACTCCCTTATCTCAGGTCTTGATTCAACATCTACCAAACTGTACCCGTGGGCTGTGGCAATAATCCTGACTCCTGCGTTCATGGCTGCCATTACAGCAGCAGCGTCTCCCGGACCCCCAATTTCATCTGTTATGATGATATTGGGGGACAAAGCCCTTAGCATCATGAAAATGCCTTTTGTTTTGGGGCAGGAATCATATACGTCGGTACGCAAGCCAACATCATTGGACGGAACCCCTCTTGCAACTGCCGCAATCTCACTTCTTTCATCCACAATACCAACATTTACTCCAACAAAGTCGGGTGAAGTTGTCCCTGTAGATAAAAGCCTTGCCAAATCCCTGATTATCGTGGTCTTGCCCGAGCAAGGTGGCGAAATTATGAGAGTGTTGTATATGTCTTTTGGATTTCTAATGATATATGGAAGAAATACTCTTGCACAGTCCTTTATCTGTCTTGAGATTCGAATATTAAGGCTGGATATGTCGCGCATGTTCCCATCAGGCAGTATTCGTCCTGAAATACCTACTCTGTGTCCTCCTTGCAGCGTTATGAACCCGTTTTTAATATCCTCTGCATAGGCATATACCGAGTACCTGCAAAGCTGGGTAAAAATGAGGGATATTTCATGATAGTTCGGCCTATATGCCGAGTATGCGTCACCGGTCTGTCCTCTTGGGGTTATCATGTAATGGACCCCTTTTGAGGCAACTATCAAAGGAAGGCCTGCCCTTATTCTGATCTCCTCGGCATTGTCAAATACATGCGCTATATTCACATACGCCTTTTGAAGTATCGAGCCTGTCTCTCCTCCGATTTTGTCCAGTATCTCTTCCTTTACCTTTCTGTCCAACACACATCACACCTCCTTGTTGCAGCATGTCCCAACCTATGGTTTGTACTATATATATTAATGAGGCTGTACCGTTATTACCAAAAAGGCCAAAAAAAGAGCCTCTATTCAAGGCTCTCTATCAGTTCATCAACAAACACCCTAATGTAATCTGCTCTCAGTCTTGCAAAGGTCTTTAGCTGTTCGATCCTCCACAGCCACTCGCTTTCCCCACCTCCATGATATTTCCAGAATATTTCAATGTCGGTTCTCCACTCCTCTTTCATCTCCAAAAGCAAAGCATCCACCAAATCGGGAGTTATTCTGTTACAAAGACCCAATAAATAGCTTAGAAATCTTTCCCTGAACTCCTGGTTATCAAGACACGACATCAAAACCTCACCCAAACACGGACCTTTGGTCATCCTGTTGCCAAGAACATCTCTTAATGTGCTGTCAAAATAATCTAGAAAAGCTTTCCTGTAGTCCATATACTTTATTAAAAAGCGCCACTTTCCATCTCTTCCGTCAAGATTCTTGCTGGGGATTCCCCTATACCTCCAGGCAAGTACATTGTTGTGCGGCCAGTCCGTGTTTCTTATATATATCTGATAAGCCATGTACTCAATAAAGTTGTTCACATCAATGACTTCTTCCATTTCAGAAATATCATGCACAGACCAATCTGTATTTACCAGCATTGACATGTCTTCTTCAAACCTTATTGCTGCATTTTCCAACCCGTAAGAAGTGGTATAAATGAAACCCCTGCTCTCATAGTTAATTCCCACCATGTCAACAAACTCACTCGCAACACCGTACCTGGATTCAATGTACTCTCCATCCATTGACTCCCTTATATTCATCAAGGAATAATATTTTCCATTTATATATACAGTACAGGGAGTTCCTTCCTGCCAGTCAAGTCCCATTTCCCTTGCCAGTCTGTGCAGAAAAACATCCTTGAACATAATGCCGGTAAAATCATTTCCCGAGTTTCTAAAGATCAGTTTGTCAAACTCTTCAATTGACCTTCCATAATTGTCTTCCAATCCTTTAAAAATCTCAAACTCTATTTTACCCTTACCATATTTCTTTCTGGCATATATCTTCAAAGATTTTACAGAATAATGTCTTGAGGCTCCTCCATTTATTCTCAAACCCACCTTCTGGTCAACAACCAGATTTCCCATAATGTCAAATATCTGTATATGGGCTTCTCTTTCCCATTCAATGCCTTTTTGTAGATAGTTTCTTGGGAAATGGGTGTCAATGATTTTTTCAGGGTTCATTTTTCGTTCATCATCAAAAGTCTTTCCTTTAATAAATATACCTTTCTCATATCCATACAAGCACTCTTCATCTATGCAGATACTAACCAAATATATGCCATATAAACTTCTTTCCCCTATTATGTACGTAAAGGTATACACATCAGTAACCCATTCATTTTTTTCGTTGACGGCAACTGCCCTGATAATTGTAATTCTCACAGGATCCTTTGCAGAGTAAGGCTTGCCAGGTATAGGTATTGGTTCTTTATAGAAATAACTGCCTTGGTCTAGATTTTCAATGTCAGGCAGCACACCACCGCTATATACGCATTCTTCTCCAGTTTTTGCCACCTTGGTGTTCTCATCACACTCAAAAGCTTCATGACTTGTTATCGTATACAAGATTCTATACTCCTCATTGCTGCAGTAAAGCTCCAACAAAAAACCGGATTTATAAAAACCGGGTTCTTTGGATGCTGTTATTGTCACACCTTCCTCAATGACAATAGGTTTGGGCGTTGGTTTTATATTAGAGGAAGTCGGAACAGGGGTAAAAGTTGGATTAAGAATACTTTCATCCATCTCCAATGACATGACACTAACAAACACAAAGCAGGCAATAAGAAGTATAACTGCCAATATCAAAAACATCTTTGCGTTTTTAATCATAATACTCATTCCTACAACTTTTTCCAAATTTACTTATATGGTACTATACGAATCATAAAAAATAATGAACACTTTATAAACACAACATAAAAAAAGGAGCACTTTTTTATTCGCTCCTTTTATCCTTTAGAATCCTTGCTTTCTTTCCTTTTGCTGATTCTGCCAGTTTCTCAAACTCCATCACAAATTCAAAAGGCTTTTCTTCACCGTTGTTCGGTATCACTATGGGATTGTTGAATTTTTGTTCCTTATCCATTTTGACCTCCAAATCATAATGGTAGTATTGTAAGTCAAAATGAATAAACTATACTACAAAACAAATACCATTTCCTTCATAACCTTTTTATTCTCAAATCCCAGCTTGTTCAACACATTTTCCACATCTGCATCATCTGTCATTACATGTATCTTTCCTGACTCATGTTTAACACTGGCAGTCAAAGCAGAGAGTGCTTCAAACGCATTGTTGGCAGGATCCTTGATTGTAAAATCCTTACAGCCGCCAACCTTCATGCTGTACCTGCAAGAACCGACCCTTTCATCTTCTATATAAAAGAAAACATCAAACTTATTCAAATCACCTTTCTTAACGCAGTACACATCCTTGGCTCTATCAAACACCTTGACAGAAAAAGAATACCTGAATTTTGTCTGCAATTCCTTAAACCCCATTTTTAAATAAAGCTCATAAGCAGGCAAGTTGACAGCATCGACTGTCAGCATGCAGGAAGAAAACCTGCAATTTTCTGCATGTTCAATCGTTCTCTTCATCATGGCTTTCCCTGCACCTTGTCTCCGGAATTCATCAAGAACTGCTATTCTGTGGATGTATAAAGCATCTCCATGCATTTTCGTATAACAATACCCAACTGCCTTGTGCTTGTTCCTTGCCACAAGATAGAAGTGGTTTTGTATGTCCTTGTAATGTTCAAACCGGTAAGGATCCTTTGGAAAACAAGTCTCCTCTATGGTTAAAAACTCTGCATAGGTAAACTCCTCATCCTTCTCAATTATTCTAAAACTCATAAAACACCTTCTCATTTATTCTTCTGATACGCAATCCTGGGAGACCCATCTTCAAGCCAAATTGATCCACACTGCACAAAACCATACTTTTCAAGCAAATGCTTCATGATTTTATTGTCCTTGTGAGTATCGATTCTTATATTTGAATGGATGCCAAAGCAGTAGTCAACTATACGCTCCAGCATACCTTTATGTTTCCCCCTGCTTGCAATTCTATGAAGAAAACCATATTCTTTATCATCAAGCCAGGCACCTTCAATGATTTCATAAGTTGGCTCTATTCCAATGGAAAAATAGAAAACAGACTCTATTTCCCCATCAATATCACACACATACAAATTGCCTGATTCAATATCCTCCACCACCAGCTCTTTTGGCGGATACCCATTCTTCCACTGATGAGGGTTACCTTTCTCAGCCATGTAATGCCTAGCTCTTTCATATATCTCAAGTATATCATCCAACTCTTCAATTACAGCCTTCCTGATTTCCATACTGACTCCTTTTTTTCACACTATACTATCACTTGGAAGTAGTTTGCACAAGATATTTTTACTATTTCTCACCTAAAAATCAAACAACCGGTGGTTGATTTTTGCAATTCCGCCTCCATTGTATTCAACATAATATTGCGGCAAAATACAAGGAGGACTTAAGAAAGAAAAAGGAGTAGCACAGGAAGAACTTGCAAAAGCAGTTGGAGTCTCTTCCCGGGCAATATCCAAATGGGAAAACGGAGGATTCCCGGATATTGAACTGTTGTCTACACTACCGATAATGTAGGTTTAGAAAATGCCTTGATGAGCAAAATTGTGCAAACCCATGAAAAAGAACGCTTTGAATAAAAAAGCAGTGGTCATAACTAATCGTCATGACCACAGAATTTGGCAGCAGTTCGGAGCTCTCCCCGAACTGCCAGGTTTATCGCTTTGTTTTCCACAGGGCAATATGTTTAATGTTATTCATAAGTACTATAATATTCCTCAGGTAGAGCTGGAAGCAGCGCCCTGAAGTTTGTATTTATATCGCCTTCCAAGGTTCCAAGCACTCTAAAGTAAGGGTGTATGTATTGGCTTGATGTACTGTCTGCATCATCAACGTACGCTATTTGAATACTTTCAACAATAATTTACTCTGCCTTAATATGTCCCGTTATTTCTTCATCAACATACCAAAAAACATTATCACCATACAAGGCTTTTTTAAATTCGTCATGCGACATGGTTTTCATTTTTATTCTTTTATCGTAATTCGAGTATGCCAAGACTACTTTGTATATTCCTTCACTGTCAATTGATACTGTTATCTTTGAGAGTCCAATTACCTCATGCTTATCTATTTCTCGTGTAAACCCTACTGTAATACCTACGATATTATCTCCATTGAAGGTAGTTTTTGCAGTTTGATAAAATTTAAAATCGTCTGGCAGCAAGTCGTTTTCAATAAGAAAATTCTCAGCAAACTTAATTGCATCATCTTCGCTTATGTTCAATTCTTCGATGGAAAAAGGTCTTTAATACTGTATGTAGCTACCTTCGCCAAACTCAATTTATTGATCACCTTTGTTTAGGAATATGAGATTATCATCATTTTTAACTTCTTCAAACTCATTAAAACCAAATATCATTTTTAATTTTTCTATTGTGTCATTTATAGAGCTTCGCGTTATTCTGTAAACATACACCTTTTCATTAAAGATGGAATACTCATTTTTGTCGCAAACAAGTACCGCATCATCCAATGCAACGTCTAAGAATGTTTCAAATTCCACAAGTGTAATTAAGTAAGCGTCAAATAGAATGCACCTTGTGAGATGAATGAATGTTTGCGAGAATGATAGAGCAAAAAGATGTATTTAAGCAGAACATTCATAAGTTAGGAAGGTATTGAAGATGACGCGAGATGAAAAATTATTGATGTGGGAAAAGAAGGTTGAACAGTTTGATAAAAGTGGATTAAGTATGCGCCAATGGTGTCAGGAAAATGGAGAAGTATACGGTACTTTTAGACATTGGAGAAAAGTAATACAAGAAAAGAATGATATGGAACAGGGACAAAGCCGGTGGCTGCCGCTTCATGTATTGGATGATACTACTCAACATAGTCCAATAGTTATCAAATACAAAGAATTCAAAGTTGAAATATCACAAGATGTGGATACTAGATTGTTGGAAGATCTCTTAAGGGTGTTGAAAACAGTATGATAAATGGTTTGGGAAACTGTAAGGTATATCTTGCTTGTGGAGCTACTGATTTACGAAAGTCCATCGATGGTTTATCCTTAATAGTTTCAGAGAGTTTTAATATGGATTTGTTTTCAGCTGCACTGTTTGTATTCTGTAATAGAAACAGGACAAAAATAAAAATACTACACTGGGAAAGCAACGGATTCTGGCTATACTACAAAAGGCTAGAGAAAGGCACATTTGCCTGGCCAAAAGAAGATGATGACAGCATAAAGGAGATTACTACAAGAGAATTAAGATGGCTTTTGGACGGGATTCCAATAGAGCAAAAGAGCAGATTTAAAGAACTAAAGTACTGTGTAGTATCCTAGAAAAATGAAATACGGAAGTTAAGAAAATCAAGCAATACAAGCGTTTTTGTGCCTTTTTTGCTTGATTTTTTTACTCCGGAATGATATAATAAAAACAAGAAAAATAAAGCAAAACACTTGCAGATTGGACTCAAATATGACGCATTCAAATATCGAAGATTACCTAAAGGAAAATCAAAAACTAATGGAAGAGCTTAATCGTGCAAATCTTGAGAAAGAAAAGTTATACAATGAGATTGCCAGGTTAAAGCATGAGAATAATGAGTTG
>JAAYLF010000058.1 GCA_012522035.1 Clostridiaceae bacterium | reverse complement strand
TGCCTACACCGTGCATTAGAGTCATGGCACAAACCTGAACACTGTGGCAAAGTCCCAGTGTCTTTATGGATGTTGCCCTTTGAAGCGCTCCTGTTACCATGGCCATTGGGTTTGTGTAGTTGATGAAAAGTGCTTTTGGACACACTTCTTCCATTTCCCTGGCAAAGTCAAGTACAACAGGAATTGTGCGCAATGCTCTGAATATACCGCCAATTCCCAGTGTGTCTGCTATGGTCTGCTTCAAACCATACTTCTTCGGTATCTCGAAGTCGGTTATGGTGCATGGATCGTATCCGCCAACCTGTATCGCATTTACCACAAAGTCTGCACCTCTTAGGGCTTCTTTGCGGTTCTCTACACCCAGGTACGACTTGATGGTTGCATGGTTTCCAAAATACCTGTTGACTGCTTGCAGCATGGTTTCGGAATCCTTGAGTCTTTGGCCGTCAATGTCGTAGAGGGCAATTTCCATTCCCTTGAGCAGCGGTGAGGACATGCAATCTCCGAGAACATTCTTTGCAAATACCGTACTGCCTGCTCCCATAAATGTTACCTTAACCATATATATACCTCCTAGATATTATTTTATCTTTCTGCACTCCAGATAATATCTTTTTTCATTAGCTTCTCCCAAGGAAAATGTTTTTCTTGGCATGGGTCCATTTTTAACAATAGATGTGAAGAAGTCTCTTTTGTCCAGGTTGGGAAATATAAAACCTATATTGCCCTTTCTTGTCCCTAATTGTTTCAAAGAGTCAAGCCCGTGGATGTAATCTATTTTTACATCCTTGTTGTATTCAAGGAACTTGTCAAGAAAAGGCTGCAGTGCTCCTGTCGCCAGGGTGTGTACTTTTTCATCGATATAGATTATTCCTTTTTCATTTTCAGTAACAAACAAAATGGTATGAACGCCTTCTTGTTTTTCTACTTTTGATTCATCAAAATCATCAGGAAGATTTACTATCGTAGCATCTTCCATGAAGTATCCCTGCAGTTCATCAAACAAGTATCCTGTATCCACATTGAATAGAACGCGGTGTATTGGTTCAAACACTATACCCTGGTCATGTATGTTAACAATCTCACACAATGCAAACCTTGCAGGATGATTTGCCTTTTCTTCTTCACTCAGTCCTTTTTTAATATTGTACCAATGGCATTTTGCAGAAGCAAGAGAATGGTTTCCATCTCCTACTGCAAACAGCATAGGTGCTGCATCATCTTCAGTATTGTATTTGCTCTTAAATACTTCCTTGTGTGCAAGTCTAAGTATGGAGGCTTTCATTTTCTCGATTATTTCATTGTCTGTAATCTCATAACCTTTTATATGTCCTCCATCTTTCATAAGTTCAAAGTCATAAATGGGTACAAGATTGTTTACCGCATATTCCTTTAATGGTTCTATAACGGTTTTTTCAGGATCATCAATCAACACCATGATATGGGGCATTTCAATAGAAGCGTTCTCTCTTATCTTCATTCTAGGAGGTATTCTTTCCTCCACAGTGCCTTCGGTTGCCCTGATTAAAGATGTAGAGTCTTTATGGAAATCATAATCTTCCAGATCCAAAGCCAGCATCATGCCGGTTCTTGTTGGCGCGTTTGGAAAGGAACGCTCGACCACAATAACGCAGGGACCTTTCTCTTCAAAAATTCCCTCGTTTATGTATTTATCCATCGTCTTGTTAATTCTGTCAATTCTTTCATCCACATCCTCTTCCTCAAGAAAGATCTCAGGAAGCATTAGATGGTATGTTGAAGGTTCATTTCCTACTTCATTTTCAACAGACACCCAATACTCCAGTTCGGATGTGTATTGGTCGCATGCGATTGTGGACCATTTTGTCATGTTAATGTTTTTGTTTGGCAAAAGAATCTTTGGTATTTTTATCACTTTACATCTTTACTCCTTTTCATTTAACTCAACATCCCATATTGTACTTGTGTTTAGTCTCATTTTCAAGCCTGTTTTTATCCCATATTTTGTATTGAATTAAAACAAGAGATTATGAGCAAAATATTTTTGCCGTCCAAACGGTTTTATCTTTTTGCATATTTATTTCAATAAGGAGCGCTTTTTGTGGTTAAACTGATGGATGTAAAAGGAATCCCCATAGTATGTCTAAAAGATGAAAGCAGGGCAGGTTTTCTTATGGAACCTGTCTATGATGAGTCCAATTGCATTGTAGGCTTTCTGGTGGATCAATTAGGCCTGAGCTTTGGACGAAAGTTTGTTGCTTTGGAAGACTGTTTAAGAATTGATAAAAACAACTGTATCATCTACAGTTCCAGTGCAATCAGGAAGTTGCCCAGGAAGCGTAAGTACAAAAGAAACAATGATATGGAAAAACTGCTTGGGCGCAACGTTGTTACCAGAGACGGTAAAGGTCTTGGTGTTGTAAGGGATCTGATTTTTGATATAGAGACTGGAAGTATAGAAGGCTTTGAATTGTCCCGCGGGTTTATGGAGGATGTTGTGCAAGGAAGAAATCTTCTGTTACTTAGGGACGGTGTGGAATTTGCTGAAGATCACATTATTGCTGGAAGGAGCGATTGGGATGAAAAAAACTAAATATCTTACAGGGTTAATTGTAGGTGCAGCTGCTGGAGGAGCTATTGGAATGATTGTTGAAAGCATGGCTTACAACAAGACATTAGGAAGAAACAGCAAAAAAGTTTTACGAAAAGCAGGTTCATTCATATCTGGAATGTTCTAATGAATAGGGTTACAAATCGCAGGGAGAAGATACTCTTTCTTCTTCCTGCCATCTTATTGCTCATAATTATCATAGTATTAAGAAAAAGACTTACACACATCCTCATACCCGTAATTATTGCTCTCTTGCTTTCATACATGATGGAGCCTGTTGTTTCCACGTTTCAAAAGAAGGCCAATATGAAAAGAAACCATGCCATCATGCTTTCTTTTATATTGGGCCTTGTCATGCTTGTCATAGTAATGGTTTTCCTCATACCTGCCATTGCTGAGAATCTGAAGGAGATAGTCTTGAACATACCAGCAGTCCAGGAAAGAGTGGACGAAGTTGCAAAAAGAATGGCAGACATGTTGGGTATTGGGAAAAACAGTGAGCATTATGCAGTTTTTGAGAAGTACTCAAAAGGCGCCATGGACGTTATTGAAAAGACCAGTGAAAAAATGCTTGATGCCATCTCAAGGTCCTACAAGAAAGTATTCAATTTAATACTGGACTTGGTAACCTCCATCATATTGACATATTATTTTCTCAAGGACAAGGAAGTTTTAAGCAGCTGGATTTTGTCTGTTTTTCCATACGACTATAGAAACACAATAACCGACATCTTCTATGAGCTGGGCAAGATTTCTGCAAAGTTTCTTCAAGGGCAACTTCTAATAGCGGTAATAATCGGGGTGCTCGAAACCATTGGGCTATATCTTCTTAAGGTTCCTTACGCTATTCTATTAGGTATTATTGGAGGGTTTTCAAATCTCATACCATATTTTGGCCCCTTTATTGGTGCAGTGCCTGCAGTTATTGTTGCACTTCTGGCTTCACCCACAAAGGCGCTGTGGACTCTTCTGTTGTTTATTGGAGTGCAGCAGTTTGACAATAACTTTCTAGGTCCCAAAATTATCGAAGGAAAACTGGGCATACATCCTGTCACCACCATTGTGGTTGTCTTCCTTGGTGGAGAGTTCTTTGGAATAGCAGGAGTCTTTCTTGCTGTACCTGTTTATGCAATGATACGGGCTATTACTGTCAGGTGGTATAGAAGCTTGCTAAGCAAGTAATTATTATTTATTGTTCAAGGATGAATTTGACTTATGTATGTTTGGAATTTACAATATCTGTGATACAATAAAAATGATGAATGCGATTTGGTACATATGTCTGCAGTTGACTTTTGTTCATTGTGAGGATTGATATTATGAGCAGGAAAACAAAGAAAGTTATTACCGTGCTTGTGCCTTTGGTATTGCTTGTTGTTATACTTGGAGTTTATGAGCTAAAGGTGAAAAGATATGGTATGAGTCAATATGTGCTGTATATTGATGGAAACAGATATATGCCCATGACTCCGGAATGGAAGTACAATGAGTTGGATGAAAGGATTGGTTATGTTAATGAGGATAACAACCTGCCAAGTGTGTTTTATGCTCCGTTCAAGCACGGCATATACAGCTTGAAAGATGACCCTGAACACTTGTTTTATCAGCCCAAAAAGTTTTTTGCAAGCAAAGATTACGTTTTGTTTGCAAGGGATGATGTGGTTCTGAATATGCCCACTATCACCAATGTGGAATACATGGAGTATGAAGATGGAAAGGCGTTTTTTGACGAAAAGACTATTGAGGAGTTTTTTGAATTATTTTACACTCCATCCAACAGTGTTGTAAAAACAGAATTCACTATGCATTATATGAAGGTTTTTGTTAAGGGCTATAAATGCATACATTACAGAATCACAATATGCGAAGACAGACAGAATCGATGGTACATAGAAAAGAATCAGGGCGGGTATATGGTGCATGTTCGCATACCTGATGAGCTTGCTGAAAGGCTATTTGGACCAGGTGCTGAATATCAGCACCTCTTCAAATACTGTCCAAATACTGTTGAGCCTGTTTAATATGCCTCTCGGAGTTTTCCGGTGCGGTTCCTCCTATTAGATTTCTGCCTTCAACGCATTTCTCCAGAGATATTTCATTGTATATGTCTTCATCTATCAGATCTTTCGCATTGCCTGAAAGGTCCCTAAGTTCTTCAAGAGGCACATCTTCTATTGCAATGTTTCTTTCAATACAGTAACGGACAAGG
>JAAYLF010000423.1 GCA_012522035.1 Clostridiaceae bacterium | reverse complement strand
GAAGACAACGACATTTTTGTCTTTAACCCTTGTGAGCCGCATTCATTGAGTTCCCATGCGGGGTTTCCTGAGTTCGACTGCATTATGATAGACAAGCAGATTTATTCCTCCACAGAACGAGACATATACGAGCACAAATATGTAAAACCCATGGAAAACCACCAGATTTGCTTTGACAACCACATAAAGGACAGCAGAGAGCTGACAGAACTTATAGATCAACTCCTAAACGAGATTATGAACAACGAGTTTGCGTATGAACTGGCGGTCAAAGGTGCGATCCATAACATGCTGGCACACCTTTTTAGAAACCACGTAAATACCATAAAGTCAAACAGCGAACTTAAAAGAAACATGCTTTCTTATGAAAGACTCAATCCCGTCTTTCAATATATTGAAAACAACTATGCGAGTGAAATAAAGATTGAGCATCTTGCATCCCTCACATATCTTTCAACTTCCCATTTCAGCAGGCTGTTCAAACAAGTTACAGGGAAAACTGCAATCCAGTACATTAACGAATTCAGAATATCCAAAGCTGAAGTTCTCTTGAAAACCACGGACATGAGTGTTTCGGATATTGCTGAAAGGGTTGGCTTCATCAGCAGCAGCTATTTTGCAAAATGGTTGAAAACCTTAAGAAACACCACCCCGACAGAACTGAGAAAAAGTATTCAAAAATATAAAAATATAGATATAAAGGTGAGTATATGAAAAGAAAAGTATTAATCTTAATGCTGACACTAATTATTGTTTTATCGTCATGTGTAGGCGGAGGTTCAGATCCTGCACCCGAGCCCACGGCCGAACCTACACCGATTCCTGCAATGAATTTTGAGGTTACAAACATCAAAACCATAGACATTGCAAAATCCGGTGTTATACCCGACTACATTGACATGAACCAGGCCCAGGCCTGGGACTGCACGGGCATTGATCCAAACGGCATCATCTATTTTGGAATTACCGTTGTCCGCCGAAGGGATGAATTCAAAGGCAAGGAAGACTTTGCCGTATTGTCGTACAATCCCGACACGGAAGAACTCAAGTTCCACGGCACTTTCATGAATGCCGCAAAGGAAGCAGGCACTCTGCACGAAGATGAACAGCTTCCAAAAGGACACACCCAGTTCATTTACTATAACGGAAAAATGCATATGGGCTCGCAGAACTTCCACGATGCAGGAAAATTTGCTACAAAAACCACCATACCGGACAACAAACCCATAGACACGATGCATGGCGGCCATCTCTTTTCACTGGATATTGAAACAGGAGAATTGAAGGATGAAACCGCTCATCTTCCAAATGGTGTTTTGATTGAGCATGAAGGAATCCTGCAAATTCGCCTCACACCCGGCACTTCCACACTGGTATGCATGTCTACCCCGGAGTACAAGCTGATATTCTACAACCTGGAAACAAGGGCCATTGAAAAAATCGTGGACACAACAGGATGGGTGCCAAACAATCCTCTAAGCAGGGAAATAGTAATTGTGGAAGACAGAATATATGTCGACAGAGGTGTTGAGGACGACATAACCGTTCGCGAAAACCTCTACCCCATATACTACTATGACATGACAAAGGATGAGTTTGTGGAAACAGAATACGAAGCTTTCGGTGGATTCTGGAACGGACAGTGCACAACTCCGGATGGAAAAACGACTTTTGTATCCTCCTGCTGCGGTGAACTCTATTCCATAGACCACGAGACCTTTGAGATAAAACACCACGGAAACCTGAAAACGCCTGATAAGAAGACTGTCATCAACTATCTGTACAGCCTGTGCATGGCTCCTGACGGAAGAAAAATATTTTATGTGCCTTCCGTATACTTAAAAGATTATGGAGTTATGCAGTATGATATAGAGACGGGTGAAATTACATCCTTGTCACCAATGCCTCTTGCCGTCTACACTGGCAATGGTGTAATTGACGATCAAGGAAGACTTTACTTCACCAAGTTTGGCAGCGCTTCCATGCGATCAGGTAAATTTGAACTTTGTGAAATAACGATTCAAGGTTCCCCGATTTCATAAAACTTATTCCTCCCAATATCCATATTTTT
>JAAYLF010000422.1 GCA_012522035.1 Clostridiaceae bacterium | reverse complement strand
TTCATAAGATCTATAAATTTGGCATCTGAATCCACATTTGAATTCAACCTGTCAGTCAAATCCTGTTTTACAAATTCAACCGCATCTTCTCCAAGACCAAGTCCTATTGCTATCTGCCTGTATCTGTCTACAATGTTTTCCAATGTTTCGGCATAATCTTCATTATTCAACTTTTTGCTTGCAAGTTCTATCAGCATGTCAGTAACTTTAATATCACTATCAAACCTTTTTCCTGGTGCGGAAACAACCACTATTCTTCTTTCCCTGTCAGACAGTACAATATCACACACCTTTCTTATCTGGTTTGCATCTGCCAGCGAACTTCCTCCGAATTTTACAACCTTCATAAATCTACTCCTTTGCTCTAGTCTTCCACCTTGATTACATTCTCAACCTTTATATTCAAACTCTGGGTTAGTTCCTCAATCTTTTTGTCCAGTTCCTCCCTGCTCAGATAGCCAGTTATCAGCGCGGCCTTTTCCCTGTTGTTCTCAGACTCCCCGCAGTATATTGCCACCTTGCCGAATGAATTTTCAACCACTTTCGCCATCTCCTCGGATGATATGCTGTTCTTCCAAATACGCACAAAGAATCTGAAGCTATCCTGTTTTGATGTGGTCATCTCCGCCTTTTCCTTAACAAACCCAGGCAGTGATTTCTCAACGCTTCCTGTCAATATTTCAATTATATCTCCAAGAATCGCACTGGCAGTTGGCAGTTTGCCCGCCCCTTTGCCATAGAACATGGAATCGCCGGTATAGCTGCCTTTTACCAGAACGCCATTGAAAACCGAATCAACCTTTGCCAACATGTGATCCTCACCAAGTAAAAGTGGTTCCACCACTGCTTCAATCTTTCCATCCTTGTTTATGCTTCTTGCAATCAGCTTGATTTTAAAACCGTTTGCTGAACTAAGCTCCAAATCCTCATAACAAATATTCCTTATACCGGTACAGGAAACATCCCTGTAGTCAACAAACTTGTCATAAGCAACAGAAGACAGAATGGCAATCTTTCTTGCCGCATCATGACCATCCACATCCGCTGTCGGATCCGCTTCAGCATATCCCTTCTGCTGGGCTTTTGCAAGAGCTTCCTCAAAGGTCATCTTGTCTCTGTGCATTTTGGTAAGGATGTAGTTTGTCGTGCCGTTCAGAATACCCTGTATCTCATATATGTCATTGGACGCAAGACATATGTTCAAAGGACGAATTATGGGGATTCCTCCTCCCGCACTGGCCTCATACATGAATCTCACATTGTTATTATATGCAGTCTCCACAAGCTCGCGTCCGAAGGCGGCCACAATCTCCTTGTTGGAAGTAACCACATGTTTTCCTGCTTCCAGTGCCTTCTTCGTCAAGGTATATGCAATGTCTTCTCCGCCTATTGTCATTACCATAATATTTATCTTAGGATCATTCAATATCTCATCTGCATTTTTCGTCAAATAAGGTTCGTAAGGTGTTCCTTTCATGTCCCTGATGTCCAGTATCCTGGCCAGCTTGACCTTTTTATTGAATTTTCGGCTTAATTCTTCGCTTTTTTCGAGCAAAATATCCGCCACGCCGGAGCCTACGACTCCACAACCCATAATTGCTATCTTTACCATATTTCCTCCTTACTCCATTTCCCTGTTTAATATTTCAGCTCTTCTTACCCCGTTTATTCCAGCAGTCCTTCTTATGACAACATCCACATCCTCAATCATGCATTCCGTGTCAATCGATATGATTACATCTGCAATACCGTTCTGAGGCACATTCTGATTTATGGTCAATATGTTGCCCTTTGCTTTTGCTATCTCGCCAATAATCGCATGAAGGATGCCTGAAAAATCCTCCACAACAAAATACAAAGAAACAACCTTGCTGTGGGGTAGTCTGTCATATACAAAAACCTTGTCCTTGTACTTGTAAAAGGCGCTTCTTGATATGCCTACCTCGTTCAATATTTCCGTCTGTGTCTTGTCTTTATACAACGTAAGCAGTTTCTTTGCCTGCACCACTTTTCCGAATATTGCAGGACAAACATCCTCACTTACAAGCAAATATCTCTCTGCCATTTTTCAACTCCTCTGTCCACGGT
>JAAYLF010000057.1 GCA_012522035.1 Clostridiaceae bacterium | reverse complement strand
TATGTTTAACAATGTTAAATATACACTTTAATTTTATTAAAGTCAATACTTGTTTTTTATTTACTTTGATTAAATTTTTGTTTGATTGGATATAATAGTAATACGTTCAGTCCCCTGCCAAACATGAAAAGCAAAATCTCACCGCATGTGTGAGGTTTTGTTTTTTTTATATAATTTTAAAAATATTGTATTGTGATATAATATATACAAACATGGTATATGGAGGGTGTGGACTTGATCTTTATAGCCGGTATAAGCGATGGTGAAAAGAAACTCAACTTTAGACAGGAAATACTGTGCAAGGAGTGCAACAAGCAGGGTTTTTTGGAAATCATAATGTATTCCAGAAACTTGTCGCTTTTCTTCATACCTGTATTCAGATGGAAAAAGGAATACTATGCTGTAACCACTTGCTGCAATACGATGTATAAAATAGATGAGGAAATAATTAAAAAGCTGAAAAGAAGGGAAATAAACAGCATACCCGACGAGGAGCTCAAGAGAACGTCCTTTTATGAAAAAACCTGTCCAAATTGCAGGTATATATCCCCTCCGGATTATGTGTATTGTCCAAAATGTGGAAGCAGGTTGTAATGTATGGAGTATTTCAAGTATGGAAAAGAGGAAGTTGAATATTTAAAGGAAAGAGATGAGGTTTTAGGCAAAATTATTGATTCCGTAGGATATGTTAAGAGGGGAATCATACCCGACTTGTTCGAAGGTATTGTGTACAACATCGTAGGGCAGCAGATTTCCATGAGGGCAGTAAGGACGATTTGGGGAAGATTTATCGAGAAATTCGGTAAAATTACTCCTGAAGGCTTGTACAGCCAGAGTATTGAAGATATACAAAAGCTTGGCGTGTCTTTCAGAAAGGCTGGATACATAAAGGAAATATCCAGGCAGGTCTGCGAAAAGGAGTTGGTGATAGACGAGTTGTACGATCTTCCTGATGATGAGGTTGTAAAAAGGCTTGTAAAGCTACCTGGCATTGGTGTATGGACATGTGAAATGCTTCTTATCTTTTCTTTAAACAGAATGAATGTGCTTAGCTGGCAGGACCTTGCCATAAAGAGGGGGATTATGAATCTTTACGGACTTGAAAGTCTCAACAAGGAAACATTTAACGGGCTTAAGGAAAGATACTCTCCATATGCATCCGTTGCATCCTTGTATTTATGGGAAGTTGCCAAAATGAAGGGATGAATATTGTAATAATTTGGTTGGTGGTATATAATTCAATTAATATATTTTAGGAGGGCGGTTATGGAAAAAGACAGGCGGTTTGCAGTTCTAATTGATGCGGATAATGTGTCGTCCGACCGGTACATAAAACTTATCCTTGACGAGGTCTCGAATGAAGGTATTCTAACATACAAAAGGATCTATGCTGACTGGACAAAACCTTCATTATCATCCTGGAAGAATCTTTTATTGGCAAACTCCATAACTCCAATACAGCAGTATGCGTACACCGCCGGGAAAAATGCCACACATTCAGCAATGATAATAGATGCAATGGATATATTGTATTCTGAACATGTGGAAGGTTTTTGCATAGTATCCAGCAACAGCGATTTTACCAGACTGGCAGTAAGGCTGAGAGAAGCAGGAAAGTATGTCATTGGTATGGGAGACAGAAAGACACCCCAGCCTTTTGTTGTAGCCTGCAACAGATTTGTTTATCTTGAAGCCTTGGAAAAGAACAAGGCCAGTGAGATTCCTTTGGAAGCCGTCACAAGCCTTGATGTTATAAAAGATGCGATAAAGCAGATAGTGGATGAC
>JAAYLF010000421.1 GCA_012522035.1 Clostridiaceae bacterium | reverse complement strand
GTTATAGAGATGTGAATCATTAATAACTTGAGAGTTAACCATTATTCCTAACGGCTGGGTTTTTGTTATGACGGTTTTGAATGGTTTTAGATATCTTTCATGCAGGTAAAAATCATCTATATGTATGTTTTTATACGTCTTTTCTCCTAAATAAAGAACATAGTCGGACAGGATTGCACCTATTCCATAGGTTTGAAGACCTGCAACGAATGCGGAAACCAGTTCCCCAACAACATAAGGGTCCTCTCCAAACAATTCATAACCTCTTCCATAATACGGCGAATCAAGAACAGAACACGATACAATATAAGTTGAAATCTCATTGGAAAGATATTCTTTTGCCACAGCCTCACCCATTTCAACGAGCAGTTCCCTGTTAAAGCTGCAGCTTACAAGACTAAAAGAGGGGAAACATGTAAAATCCAGCTTGTCAAAATTTGCAATTCCGCCCTGCCCTGACTTTACATAGCCTTTGGTAGGCGTAGTGATGGTTATGGAGGGCACGCCAAGCCGGGCAACCCCCTTCAGCTTGAAGGGGGTGTCGGAGGATAAAAGGGAAACCTTCTCCCCCAGTGTAAGTTGTTCCAGAAGTATAAGGTTATCCTTGAACGATTCACTTATCCTCATTTAGGCAGGTTTTCTCCTCTCCGTTTTGCATAAGACAAGCGGCAGAATAATTGCCATAACCAGTGACAATGCCAGCCAGGGCTCTCCAGTGGGAGGATTCACAACACTTGATGGAATTACAGTCACTGCCCTTTCAAACCTGAATTCTCTTCCATCGTCTGAAACGACCACAATGGTAACGACGTAGTTTCCTTCCTCCTGGTGGGAAAACATGCAGCTTTTAAGCCTTTGGCCTTCAAATTCAACATAAACTTCTTCTGACAATTCATTAACCTTCACGTTGTTTATGACCAAACCTTCTGTCACATCCGCCTGTTCATCAACTTCCACCTCCACTGTAGAAAGACCCGTTACAGTGTAGGCAACGCCATACCCCAATGACAGAAATGATACAATCGTTTCCGGCGGAAGAACCTGTGTGTATTTGTCGTACTCGGGTATGTCATCAAAAACAAACAATCTGTTTTTCCCTGCGCTGCCATATATGGTTTCTGCGTTTGTCAATTGCTCTTTCATTATGAGAGTATCTTTTACACTGCCTTCATCATCAAGCATTACAAAACTTAAGCCCTTCAACTCTCCCAAAAAGATTACATCATCGGTAGGCTTTCTATACTCCCATACAATCGTCAGTTCGCCGTCTATTTCAAGCAAATCGAGATAATTCTGATATTTCAACATTTCAGTTCCATCAACGTCAATCAGTTCACTTTCGGGATAATATGCCATGAACTGTACGCTCATGTCTTCATATGACAAAAGAACAATAGCAGAATAGTATGTGTATATGCTGTCCACATCGCTCTGTACGTCAAAGAAGTTGAATATGCATCCAAGGCCTTTACTTGATGGCAGCAAGTTTACGGAATAATAATCGCCATTTTCCAGGGTGTAATCCATCTCGACAAGCTCGTTAATGCTTGCCAGGACTGAATCCTCTCCAAGTCTGTACACCCGGCATTCCACTTCATACTCATCATCATTATTATATTCACCCAATGTAATGCCTTCTACAAAATATATGTCATTTTCATAAGAAACCGCCATATGGGAAACTGCTGCCTTTCTGACAAGAGCTCCCTCCTCAAGCTCTTCTATCCTTTTCTCCTCAGAGTAAACAAGCTTTTTTTCAAAATCCAAACCAACAAGCCATATCTCGTGCAGTAGAGAAACAAGCACGTCTTCTTCATAAACATACATGTCAATGTTAACTACAACAATGCCCTCTCCAGCAGGAACAGCTCCAACGGAGTAGCAATTGTCTTTTTCAATTTCAAACAATTCTTCCTGGTATGTATAGTCAGGTGTACCATCATCCATGCTGAACCTGACCATTGAAATGACATATTTGTCATCAGTCAAAACGATCGGCAGATAGAAGTATTCATCGTCAAAACACACTACATGGTTGACAAGATTATACTCCTGCATGTCAGCAAGATTATATCTTGATTTTAAAGCTTCAACATTTGTGTCTTCATTCTCGACAATAGGCTTGTAATTTTCAGAATCCAGAGGATCTCCAAATACAAGATTTCCATCCGAATCATACTTGACAGCACTTAATCTGTTTCCGTCAACATGAAGAAACAAATATCCCCCATCATCTGTTCTTGTCACATTGTACTGGGAAAGAGCATAGGGAACATCAAACCGGAATTCTTCTTTGATATATGTATTCTCCATTGCGTAAGCCATGTCGTCTTCGTAAATGGTTTCGTAGTCTTTTATATTGGCATGAACAGTCTGAAAAAAGAAAATAACGCCAAGCAGTAATAACAGGCATTTATTAAACCGAACAATGTTCATAAGGCACCCCTTTGTCATGAACTAACATAATACTAACATAAAACAAAGGTTTGTACAAGCCCAATAATTAACCCCTCCATTACTGGAGGGGCTTTTTTTACTGATTTCTCAAATCCCATTCGTCAACGTATTTCTGCATTACCTTGTCTCTAACTCTTTTGACTGCGTAAGTTTCATTGTCAACAGCCTTTTCAAGATCCTCAACGGCTAGCTCTTCTTTTCTTTCAGCGATGATTCTGTCTTTTATATCCTTGCCGGATATCTCATTTTCATCTTCCTCATCCTCTTCGGTATCAAGGTCAATAATCTTCTCGCCGCAAACCACATATATTCCATTCGTATCCTTGTCTTCAATGACTACGTATTCTGTAATGCCGTCTTCATTGAAGTCGTCCTTTTCAAGCTTGTAGGCAAACTCATTCAGCTTTTCGGACTTGTGCTCTCTGCTCTCTTTAATAATTCTGTGAAGACCATCGGTTGAATACTCATCGGTATTTTCCTTCACATACTCCTTAAAATCTTTATCATCATACTTTCCTGTCTCATTAAAGGACTTGGCAATTTCCTCTGCCTTTTTAAGGAGCTCCTCGTATTCTTCATCAGTCATGTCCTCGCCCTCATCATTAACAGCTTCCAGGAAGAGAACCCTTATATCCACAACTCTGTACTTGTCCCTGTCTTCATTGTATATGTTTCTGATTTCCTCATCG
This sequence comes from Clostridiaceae bacterium, assembly GCA_012522035.1. Taxonomy (GTDB): domain Bacteria; phylum Bacillota; class Clostridia; order UBA1212; family DUPL01; genus DUPL01. The sequence goes on along the minus strand of JAAYLF010000421.1, from coordinate 3,051 downwards.
CTTACCATATATGTTTCCTTGAGAGCATCCTTGTACTTCTCAATGGTTGCATACTGGATCATGTACTTCTTGTACTGATTGAGTGTCATTGTTCCACACAGGTTTCTGATAAGTGCTTCTCTTGACACGCTCAAACCGATACTGGTATACTGGCTCATCCACTGCTGAAGAGTAAAATCTATGTTGGACTTTATATTACTCTGCTCTTCCTTCGACAGCTTGTACCCTTCTTTTCTGGCATAAAGATAAAACGCTTTGAACTTCCTTGCTTCTTCAAGTGCATTCATCTTTGCTTTTTCTTCAGGATATACTCCATTTTCATCAGGTGTATTCCAGAATTCCCTGTATTTCTCGGTCTTCTCCTTGTCTGACAAACCTTCCACATCGATTTCCGACTGCATCTTGGACAATTCAAGATACAGATAGTATTCATATTCATAATCGTATAGTTTCTTTCCATTAACGTATCCTACATAGTTTCCTGTTGTATATATTACAATAGCAATAACTGTTATTAGTATGATAATTGCAGCCAAACCAATCGTAATGAACGTAAAAAGTTTGGGATTGTCATATGTTCCTTTTTTCTTCTTGACCTTTACATTTGTCGCCATTATATTCTCTACCGCCCTCTAAACTTATTTAATGCAGAATTGCCTTTAAGATTATACTACTTAAAGACGAATATATCAATAAATATTTTATAAACTTTGCATAATGATAAAATAATCACCTTATGCCAACCATTCATTCAAGAACATCAACCGTCTTCTTTAGAAGCACTTCGGGCTTTTTGTTTTTTGCAGGCAGGGTAAAGGCAGTCTTGTTGTTTGCATCAACAAATGCAACATGAGTGTTCTTGCAGATTACGGATGCAAATTTGCACTTTCCTGCAAGATAGCGGATATATGAGATTTGGACTAGGTTGTATACGCTCTCCGGCACATCTCCAAACCGGTCTATTAGTTCATCCACAATCTCTCCAATATCCTCCCTGCTTTGTATGCCTGCAATTTTCTTGTACATTACAAGTCTTGCCTCTTCGTCTTCAATATACGAAGAGTCAATATATGCATCCACCTGGAATTCTACCTTGGCACTGATTTCCTCTTTGATTTCTGAAGATTCAATACCCCGCTCTTCCTGAACCACCTCTGCCAAAAGCTTGCAATACATGTCGTAACCGACCGCGGCCAGCTGTCCATGCTGTTTTTCACCAAGAACACTTCCAGCTCCCCTTATCTCCAGATCTCTTAGAGCAATCTTGAAACCAGAGCCGAACTCGGTAAATTCCCTGATGGTCCTAAGTCTTCTTTCAGCAATCTCATTAAGCTCCTTGTCTTTCTTGTAGGTGATATAAGCATAGGCAAGTCTGTCTGATCTGCCCACTCTTCCTCTTATCTGGTACAGCTGTGCAAGTCCGAGTCTGTCGCCGTCTTCCACTATTACCGTATTGACGTTTGGCATATCAAGTCCTGACTCGATGATAGTGGTACACAGAAGAATATCATAATCACCTCTGCCAAAAGCCAGCATTGTTTCCTCAAGAACCCTTTCCGACATTTGCCCATGGGCAACTACAATCCTTGCTTCAGGAACTAGCTCTGAGAGCTGTCTTCTTTTTTCTTCAATGCCTCTTACCCTGTTGTACAGATAAAATATCTGCCCCTTTCTGCTCATTTCCCTGTATATTGCATTCCTGATAACTGGTTCTTCCCATTCAATAACGTATGTTTGCACAGGATATCTGGCTTCTGGAGGGTCCTGTATGATACTGATGTCCCTTATGCCGGACAAAGACATATGAAGAGTTCTTGGGATTGGGGTTGCAGACAACGACAATATGTCCACACCTGGCCAGTCCTGCTTTAGCTTTTCTTTGTGCATGACGCCAAAACGCTGTTCCTCATCTATAATCAGCAAACCCAAATCCTTGAATTCTATGTTTCTTTGTATGATACTGTGGGTTCCAACCAATAGATCTATGCTGCCTTTTTTCAACTCTCTCAGTATTCTGTTTCTTTCGGCACTTGTCCTGAATCTGCTCAAATGCTCAACTTTTACCTGAAAGTCTTTAAATCTTTCAACAAAGTTCTTGTAATGCTGCTGTGCAAGTACGGTTGTAGGCACCAAAAATGCCACTTGTTTGCCATCGCATATCGCCTTGAAGGCAGCTCTTAAGGCAACCTCAGTTTTTCCATAACCCACATCACCGCAAAGAAGCCTTTCCATGGGTATGGGCTTTTCCATGTCCGCCTTTATCTCTTCCACGCATTTCAGCTGATCTTCAGTCTCTTCATATATAAAGCTGTCTTCAAACTCCTTTTGCCAAACCGTGTCCTTTGAAAAGGCATACCCTTTTGTGTTAGCCCTCTTTGCATAAAGCTCCACCAATTCCTTTGCATAGATTCTAAGGGATTCCTTTACCTTGCCAGTGGTTTTCTTCCACTCGCTTCCGCCAAGCTTGTTTAGTCTTAAAGAACCGGCTTCAGGTCCAATATATTTCTGAATTGCAGACAACTGATCCGTTGGTATGAACAATGAATCACTACCTGCATATTTTATTCTTATATAGTCTCTTTTAACATTGTCTATCTCTATTGTCTCAAGGCCTGTAAATATGCCTATTCCATATGTGTCATGAACAACATAGTCTCCCGGCTTTATTTCCGCAAAGCTTGTTATGGGCTTTCCATCCTTGTGGGATGCACGTCTTTTTGCAGCTCTTCCTTTCAGCAGGGAGCTGTCGCTGACAACGGCAAACCTAAAATCCGGATATTCAAATCCCGATTGTAATCCTCCCACCATTATGTTAACTCTGGAAGGATCAATACCGTCTTCAGCAAGCATTTCCGCCATTCGGCGCACTTTGCTTTCAGAGCCTACCAGTATCACCACAAGATAATCATTATCAATCCAGGTATGAATCTGCTCAAGGAACAAAGAAGGATTTCTAACAAAAGACAATACCTGTTTTGACGGAACTGAAAAGTCAGCCTTGTCAGTTGCAACCAGTTCCACTTTGGGGAATTTCCCTGTCATCCTGTCCAG
>JAAYLF010000420.1 GCA_012522035.1 Clostridiaceae bacterium | reverse complement strand
GGATTGCAGGCAAGCCCAAAGGGACATATCTTCTCCTTTGCAGTCAGAGTTATAAACGACAAGTCCTTTGCTTTTGAATTAAGCATCAAAAGCGTATCCTGAGGAGCAAGAATTCCTGCGTTTCTTGCGGTAAGAAAAAAGACTTTGCCTCCCTTTCCTTCTGCCACCGCTTTCAAAGAAGGAAACAAAACGGATATTGTTTTACCTATGCCGGTAGGGGCTTGAATAAGAAGCTTGTTTTCTCTTTCAATTGTCCTGTATACGGCAGTACATAGTTGTCTCTGCCCTTCCCGGTAGCTGGGAAAAGGAAAGACCAATCCTTTTAACTGTATATGCAATTTCTCTTTTCTCTCCCTGTCGAATGAAAGCCAGGAGGTGTATCTCTCGCACAGATTTACAAAAAACTCTTCAAGTTCGGAGAATGAGTACTCCTTATGCATGATTTTCTTTTCGTCTGTATGAATGTTGTAGTAAATCACGTTTACAATTGAATTCATTTTTTGTTCCAATGAAAGGATAAATGCATAGCACTTGGCTTGTGCCAAATGCAAAGGATCAACTTCTTCCAATGATTCCAAATCAAATTCCACAGTCTTAATTTCATCTACACACAAAAAATCATCAGCCACATACCAGCCATCTGCCCGGCCTGTAACTGTAAGGGCCAAATCACTTTTTTCGTAAGTGTATCTTACATAAGCCTCTTTGTTGTAGTCTTTTTCTTTTTCAAATTCCTGCTGCAGTTTTTTATGGATGTGGGAACCATACTGGGCTCTCTCAATATTCTGTCCCGGTTTTTGGCTTGTTGTTATGTCGCCATATCTGAGGATGAACTCCACCAATGATTTTATACTGATTTCATACTTATCCATATCAAACAAACTCCATAAAAACCTGATTGGCAAAATCATAACCTTTTTCAGTCAAACTGCAGGATATAAATCTGCCCTTCATATTGCCAGTCTTTACAAGCCCCATCCTTTCCAGCTTATCCAATACATCCTTGTATACAACATGATAATACTTGCTGAACCTGTTGTAAAACATAACAGGATCAGGTCCCTTTGTCATTCTGAAACCAAGCAGCATATATTCATTCATTTTATCTTTTTCACTTAATACTTCTTCATCAAATGCAGAAAAATCACCATTCAGGTAGTCTCCAAAATTGCTTGTGTTTCTAAATCTTACACTGTTTATGTATGAAGAAGCACCAAGCCCCAGACCCAAATATTCATTACAGTTCCAGTAAAGCAGATTGTGCCTGCATTCATATCCTTTCAATGAAAAATTGGATATCTCATAATGCATATATTCTTTGGAATTCAGGTATTCCAAACATTTGTGATACATTTGTCTGTCCAGATCATCATTTGGAGGTATGACAACACCCTTCTCTATCATATCATACAAACAGGTCTCTTCCTCCAGAATCAAGCTGTATGCAGATATGTGAGGAATCCCAAGATTGGCAAGTTCATTCAGCGTGCTCATGAAAACGTCCAGGCTTTGATTGGGCACACCAATTAAAATATCTGCATTAATGTTTTCAAATCCAGCCCTTTGTGCGTTTTTGATTGCAGTTATTGAATCTTCTCTTGTATGAATTCTGCCGAGAAACCTTGCAAGATCATCATTTAGAGTTTGAATGCCGAAGCTGATTCTGTTAATACCGGCATCCTTGTATACTGAAAAATCGTTATCCTTTACCGTACCAGGATTTGCTTCTATTGTTATTTCAGCATCCCCGGCAATTACAAAGCTTTCTTCAAGTTTTTCAACTAGTGAATAAATTAGCTTCGGCTCAACAACAGAAGGAGTACCTCCGCCAATGAATATGCTGGTAACAGTATTGCTTACACTTTCTTTCTTTTTTTCTATTTCAAGAAAGAGAGCGTCAAAATACCTTTCCACTCTTTCCTTTTCAATTGAACGAATAGTAAAGGAAAGAAAGTCGCAATAAATGCACTTTCTTTCACAAAAAGGTATATGGACATATATGCCAAAATCATCAGCACTCATGTTAATCATCCAACTTGAGAACGTTGAGGAAAGCTTCTTGAGGTATTTCCACACTGCCAAACTGCCTCATGCGCTTCTTGCCTTCCTTCTGTTTTTCAAGAAGTTTCTTCTTTCTTGTAATGTCGCCGCCATAGCATTTTGAAGTAACGTCTTTTCTAAAGGCCTTTACTGTTTCCCTTGCAATTATTTTCCCACCAAGATAGGCCTGAATGGGAATTTCAAACTGGTGTCTAGGAATGGCTTCCTTAAGTTTTTCCGCAACCTTTCTTCCTCTTTGATATGCCTTGTCTTCATGAACTATGAAGGAAAGGGCGTCCACAACATCACCATTAACGTATATGTCAAGCCTTACAAGTTTTGAAGCCTTGTAACCAGACATCTCATAATCAAGCGACGCATATCCTCTGGTTCTTGACTTTAGGGCGTCAAAATAGTCGTAAATGACTTCATTAAGAGGTATCTCGAATGTAAGAAGTACCCTGTCCCGCTCCAGATAATCCATGTTAAGGAAAGTGCCTCTTCTGTCTATGGTAAGCTCCATGATATTGCCCACAAATTCTGTAGGTGTCAGGATGGAGGCTTTTACCATTGGTTCTTCTATGTGATCAATCATGTTGACAGGAGGCATGTTTGTTGGATTGTCCAGTTCCAGAACCTCACCATTTGTCTTGTATATTCTGTATATGACACTAGGAGTTGTGGTAATTATGTCAATATCAAACTCCCTCTGTATTCTTTCAAGTATAATCTCCATGTGGAGAAGCCCCAGGAATCCGCATCTGAAGCCAAAACCCAATGCTTTTGAGGTTTCTGGTTCGAACGCCAGAGATGCGTCATTAAGTCGAAGTTTTGCCAAAGCATCTCTTAAACCTTCAAAATCAGAACCGTCAACAGGATATACTCCGCAAAATACCATTGGCTTTGCCTTCTTGTATCCAGGAAGAGGATCTTTTGCAGGATTGCTTGCAAGGGTGACAGTATCACCAACATTGGCATCCTGTATGTTTTTAATATTTGCTACAATATATCCAACTTCCCCGGTTTCCAAAGAATCGCAGGGGAAGAAAGTACCTGGTTTGAACCATCCCAGTTCTGTAATGACAAAAGTTTTGTCGGTGGACATCAGTTTTATGGTATCGCCTCTTTTTACTCTGCCATTAACAACTTTAACGTATATGATAACGCCTCTGTATGTGTCATATACAGAGTCAAAAATCAAAGCCTGAAGAGGTGCTTCGCTACCACCGGATGGTGGTGGAATTCTGTTTGCGATAGCCTCAAGGACTTCCTTTATTCCGATACCTGCTTTTGCAGATATGAGGGGAGCATCGGAGGCTGGAATGCCTATAACCTCCTCAATTTCCTTTTTAACAACTTCAGGTTGAGCTGCAGGCAAATCAATTTTGTTTATTACCGGGATAATTTCCAGGTTGTGATCCATGGCCATATATACATTTGCCAGAGTTTGCGCTTCAATGCCCTGGGCTGCGTCCACAACCAGAATCGCACCTTCGCATGCGGCCAGTGTTCTTGATACTTCATAAGTAAAGTCCACATGGCCTGGCGTGTCAATCAGATTGTAAATATATTCAACTCCATCATCGGCAAGATAATTCAATCTGACGGAACGAGCCTTTATTGTTATACCTCTTTCTCTTTCCAGGTCCATGTTGTCAAGAACCTGTTCCTCCATTTCCCTTTCGGAAAGCTCTCCTGTCTGTTCAAGTATCCTGTCAGCCAATGTAGATTTTCCATGGTCAATATGAGCAATTATACAAAAGTTTCTTATTCTATCCTGATTGTTCATATACTACTCCCTATCTTTGTTTATTCTTCATATGAATAAATCTCACCCAGTACTTCTGCAACAATTTCAGATGTGTTAATCACCTCGGAAATCAGATTTCCATTGAATCCTATTTCAATAAGTATTCCCCTGTCTGCCAGGTTTGTATTATATGGATCTCTTCTCATGGAAATCCCTCTGGTTATGCCTGGAACCTTTTCTTCCAGCATTTCCAACATCAGCATCGCAAGTTTGAAGTTGTCCCTCCAGTTTGGATTCGGATTATTTACATCATAATCGCATCCAACAACAAACATAACCTGGGCGTACTTTTTGTCATTAAACGTAACGGTGGGACCATACTTTTTACTTCCATCAAAAGCGCCATCGCGATGAATATCGATAATCAACTGAATGGAATCGTGTTCTTTGGTAATTGATTCAACAGTCTGTTTTGACAAATCATAAGCAATGTTATGATTATACCCTTGATCATGAACTGTCTTGTCATGCAAGGTATTAATATTATACTTTTCATTTAGAATTTTTTCAATAATACTTCCTGCCTTGACAACATTAAGCTCTGTGTCTGTGGTTGTATTTTCATCGCTATACTTGTCTTCTTCTGTCAAACAATACCCTTCACTGGTATGAGTGTGGAATATGAGTATTGAGGGTTTGCCTTCTTCCGGCTTTTTTATAACCAAGGGCGCTTGAAGGATATCCCTGATATTGATGGGATCTCGAACATAGTCATTAACTACCTTCAATGAGCCATGTCTAAGTTCACTCTTGTAACCCACCACCAGCTCTTTTTCAATATCATCCTTTATTCCCGACTCAACGGTTATTTCTGTATCGTAGTATACAGAATATTTGCACGAATTGTCATGCAGACTGAACAAATAGTATTTTATCTTCTCTTCAGCGGGCATTGGTGTTGTGTCTGGCTTTTGTGGTTTGGTTACAATTGGGCTTATCCCATTCAAATACAAATCCACAAGTTTCTCATGGGTATGTATTCTTTTTATAAGGGGCGAGGCAACCCCATAAATTCTGTTGGACAGGTAACTTCCGTTATAGTTATGGTGCTTTGCCTCGTCCATGTTTTCAAGAAGTTCTTTCAAACCAATCTTCCCTTTATTATCCACGGCTACCAATGCACATACAACAAGAACAGAGATAACCAGAATTTCGATGATAATAAAGAGGAGCATGTATTTTTGTATTCTTTTTGTCTTTTGTACCTTGTTATACTCTATTAAATACAAATGTGAGTTATCATATATTCTTCTATTCACTTATGCTTCACCCATATTTAGATTTCTAAATGCAGCTGACAGCATTAACCTGATTCTGTTCAGCTGGTTAACTTCACTGGCACCTGGATCGTAATCCACTGCCACAATGTTACTCTCAGGGTATTCCCTTCTCAATGCCTTTATCATGCCTTTTCCTGTTACATGATTCGGCAGGCATGCAAAAGGCTGCATGCATACAATATTTGGAACTCCAGCCTCTATGAGTTCTATCATTTCTGCCGTCAGGAACCATCCTTCACCGGTACAGTTGCCTACGGACAGAATTCTGTTGGCTGCTTCCGCCATCTCATAGATATCGCTGGGCGGAGTAAAACGCTTGCTTCTTGACAGGTATTTCCTCATGGGTTTTCTGTATTTCTCAATCACATTAATTGCGGTTTTGGCAAGAAATACAGATTTCCTTGAACCTGTAAGAAGGTCTCTTTTTGCAATTTGGTTGTACGCGCAGTACAGTAAAAAGTCTATCAGGTCAGGCATTACCGCCTCTGCGCCTTCACTTTCCACCAGATCCACCACAAAGTTGTTGGCGGTGGGATGGAACTTGACAAGTATTTCTCCAACCAGGCCTACTCTTGGTTTTTTAATATCCAAAAGTTCCAGATTGTCAAAGTCGTGGATTATTCGTCTAATATTGTCTATGTACTCTTGTATCTTTCCATTATGTACGGACTTCTTGACCTTTTCATTCCACTTCTGATGCAGTCTGTTGGCAGACCCGGGAACTTTTTCGTAGGGCCTTGTTCTGTAGAGAAGCCTCATGAACAAGTCTCCATAGCAAACCGCCATCATTGCAGAGTTTATGAGTGGCAGTGTGATGTTGAATCCAGGGTTCTTCTCAAGACCTGAAGCAGATAGTGAAATTACAGGAATATGGCCATAGCCCATGTCCTTTAATGCTTTTCTAATAAAGGCAATATAGTTCGTAGCCCTGCATCCGCCTCCTGTCTGTGTAATAATTACGGAAGTGTTGTCAAGGTCATATTTGCCTGACTTCAGAGCCTCTGCTATCTGCCCTACCACGAGTATGGAAGGATAGCATGCATCATTGTTGACATACTTGAGTCCTTCGTCCACTGCAACTCTGTCATTGGAGGGCAGTACTTCCAGGTTGTAGCCATTTGCCTTGAATGCCTCTTCCAGTATGTCGAAATGTATCGGAGACATTTGTGGCGACAGTATGGTGTGATTCTTCTTCATCGCTTTCGTAAAAAGAACCTTCTTGTGGGCATATGAGACATTCTTCCTTATCTCAAAACCATGCCTGTTTCTCTCCTCAAGGGCTGCCTTTAGAGACCTGATTCTAATCCTGATCGCTCCTAGGTTGGTGCCCTCGTCAATCTTCAAACAGGTATAGATATTTCCGTTGGATGTGAGAATCTCTTCCACTTGATCTGTTGTTACAGCATCAAGTCCGCAGCCAAAGGAATTTAGCTGTACAAGTTCCACATCCTTGTTTTCTCTCACATAGTGGGCTGCCCTGTAAAGCCTTGAATGATATGTCCATTGGTTGACAACACGGATTGGTGTCTCTATCTCCGCCAAATGCGAGATTGAGTCCTCTGTCAATACTGCAAATCCAAAGGAGTTTATGAGCTCCGGTATACCGTGGTTGATTTCAGGATCCACATGGTATGGTCTGCCCGCAAGTACTATGGAAGTAATATTATTCTTCCTGCAGTACTCAAGAGTCTCTTCACCTTTCCGCCTTACATCATTTTTAAAGCGTTCGTCTTCTTCATACGCTTTTTCAAGGGCATCTCTTATCTCTTCTTTTCCAATGCCCAACGGACCTAATTCCTCAAGCAGTCTTTCGCCCATTCGTTTTTGATCGTAAATAGGCAGGAACGGATTCATGAAATTAATAGCCTTTTCCCTTAAAATGTCCATGTTCGCCTTGATTACTTCCGGATAGGAAGTGACAATTGGACAATTGTAGTGGTTGTTGGCCTTCTCGTCTTCCTTGTGTTCGTAAGGTATGCACGGATAGAATATGAACTTCACACCTTTTTCTATCAGGTTCATAATGTGTCCATGCACTATTTTACCTGGATAGCAAACGGATTCGGAAGGCATGGTTTCCATTCCTGATTCATAAAGCTCTTTTGAGCTGTGGTCCGACAAGACCACCTCATATCCCAGGTTTGTGAAGAAAGTAAACCAGAAAGGATAGTTTTCATACATGTTAAGTACTCTGGGTATGCCCACCCTTCCTCTTTTGGCATCCTTTATCGGCTCATACTGGAACAGACGTTCGTATTTGTATTTATAGAGGTTTGGGAGACTTGAAGATGAACTTGAAGATTCTCCAAGTCCTCTTTCGCATCTGTTGCCTGATATGAACCGTGAGCCATTTGAGAACCTGTTAATGGTAAGCAGGCAGTTGTTTGTACATTTTCCACATCTGGCTTTTCTTATGTCCACCTCTATTTTCTCGGCTTCCTCCACGCTTAGGATGGTGGACCTGCTGCCTTCAACGTAATGCTCCTTGGCAATCAAAGCACAGCCATAAGCTCCCATTAGTCCTGCAATATCAGGTCTTACCGCTTCCCTTTCAGACACAATCTCAAAAGCCCTGAGTATTGCATCGTTTAGGAATGTACCGCCTTGGGTAATTATCTTCTTGCCCATTTGCTCCGGAGATCTGATTTTAATTACTTTTGTCAGAGCGTTTTTGATAACCGAATATGACAGACCTGCGGAAATATCAGCGACTGAAGCTCCTTCCTTCTGAGCCAGCTTGACTCTTGAGTCCATAAATACGGTACATCTTGAGACAAGATCCACAGGTTTCCTGGCTTTCAGTGCTTCTTTTGCAAAATCCGAGACACTCATTCCCAAAGAAGTTGCAAAAGCTTCAATAAATGAACCGCATCCGGAAGAGCAGGCCTCATTCAGCATAATATTATGTATTACTCCATCGCTTACCTTGAGACACTTCATGTCCTGGCCGCCTATGTCAAGTATAAACTCAACTCCAGAAAGAAACTTCTCTGCAGCCTTGTAATGGGCAATTGTCTCAATTTCCCCCATATCGATTTTCAAAGCGGTTTTTATCAAGCCTTCGCCATAACCTGTTACACAGGATCTCGCTATTTTCGCAGTCGGAGGCATTTTGCTGTATAGATCCTTCAATATGTTCAAAGCAGAATTGAAGGGACTGCCAAAGTTGGAAGCATAGTATGTATACAAAATTTCATCATCTTCACCTATCAACACAGCCTTGGTAGTTGTGGAGCCGGCATCAAT
>JAAYLF010000056.1 GCA_012522035.1 Clostridiaceae bacterium | reverse complement strand
TAACAAGACAAAGATAAAGTGTATTAGAAGGATCAATAAAATACCGTGCCAGTTAATTTAAGATTTGAAATAAACTAAGAGATCGCAACAAAACATGTATTGCGATCTCTTAAGTTAATGACATTGCCCGGTATACGGTGTTTTTGACAATGATATAACACCCAAAAACCTGGAACAGTGTGCTGACGCCGTGATGCGTCTTTGGGCGGAATACTTGTACTACAGGGGAGAGTATGACAGGATAAAGTTCAATTTTGTCAATGGTTTTGAGTGCGATTATGTAAGCTATGCAGAAGGCAACAGGCTTCATGTGGATGACAAGATATGCTACTGGTACAAGGATGCAGAAGAAGACTATTCCTATGAAACTTTCAGAAAGTACATGGATTTGGTTCACAACTACGCAAACACCACATCGCTTCAAAAACAGGCAGAACCTGTATCTTGTGATGACATTCGCATTGGAGACATATTTGTAATGACTGCAGCCCAGATGAACAAGAGTCTTGGGCATGCGGTCATTGCGGTGGACATGTGCGTAAATAAAGAGACGGGGGAAAAGCTTTTGCTGATAGCAGAAAGCACCACTCCTGCTTCTGAGACCTATGTAGTCACGGACAGGGATGGGAATGTGTGGATAAGGCTTGATGAATCTGGCACTCTCCACACATCCACTTGGAGCTGTCCAGGTGAATTTCTCAGGAGATTGAGATAACTTAAGTGTTGCTCTTGCAGAAAACATGCTTTCCTATGGTAACAACCACCGGAAGGGATCTTATCCACTTGTTGGTTGCGGTTTGAGGATTGTAGTAGTAAAGGCAGCCATAGGTGGGATCCCAGCCGTTCAAGGCATCTCTGGCTGCGTTGTACGAACTCTGATCCGGCTGCAGATTTATCTGTCCGTCGGCTACAGCATCAAAAGCACCGGGCTGATAGATTACACCTGCAATTGTTTTGGGGAACCTGCTGTCTTTTGTTCTGTTTATAATTACCGCGGCGACGGCAACTTTGCCTGTGTACGGTTCGCCTCGTGCTTCTCCATATATTGCTCTTGCCAGAAGCTCTACATTCTGCTGGTAAGAACCCTGGTTGGAAGAAGCTGAAGAGAATATGCCCATTGCACGCAGGGTTTGAGGTCCTGCTATACCGTCTACTTTCAAGCCGTTCTTTCGTTGAAAATATCGGACGGCGTTTTCAGTCTGGGGGCCATAGATTCCGTCTACATTTCCTTTGTAATATCCCCATCTCTTAAGTTTTTTCTGTATTGATATTACTTCCTGTCCTCTTGAGCCTCTTCTTGAAAGGACGTCAATATCTTCCTCGTTTTTCTCATGGTCGAAGACAGTTTCATAATTTGCAATATCCTTGCCTTCTTTCTTAAAGTACACTATTGTTCCCAAAAAACCTATTGTAAACGACAAAACGAATAAAAGGTTCAGTAGTTTCAGTGTTTTCCTAGACAATGACAACACCTCTTTTTCTTTTTTGTTAGTATTTATCATCTGCTAGAAATTAATGCATTGGCGGATATGGTAATATATTGTTTTTATTTGGTTTTTCGGTTGTAATTTATTCATGGAATAGATATAATTTATACATAAGATTTAAACGGAGGTCGAGTCATGAAACGAAAAATATTTGTTTTTCTTTTATTGCTTTTGCTGGCAATGGCTCTTGTGTTTACAGCCTGCGATGTGCAAGACAAGGGTCAGAAGGAAACACCTAAGCCTACCGATACTGCAACCAAGGCTCCAACCCCGGAACCTACTCCGACTCCAACACCAAAACCTACGGTGGAACCCATTTCGGAAGAGAAAAAAGGTGTACCGCAGAAAGATGCGGAAGTACTGTTCCATGATACTTTCGACGAGGACAACTTGGATCAGTATCTTTTGAGGCAGGGCGAGTACATGATTGTAGAAGATGGATGGCTTCGCATACCGGAGAACTGGTCGGCTTACGTGCCTGATGTTACATATGATCTGGGAGTTGACCACAGCCAGTATGAAATGTCAGTCACATTCAAAGTGGCAGAAGGAGGGGACAAGAACCCTTGGTCGTCTTTGTTTATCGGATGCCGTGGTGACGCTACCACACCCATTGCAACCAGCAACGGATATTTCTGGGTTGCATTCAACTTCAGTGCAAAAGCGTTTGTCTATCCAGGGGGTGGCGGCCAGTATAACGGAGAGGCATGGAACCTAAAATATTTTGAAATCGAACTTCCAGAAGATTTTACAGAGGAACACACGGTCACGGTGGTTGATTGCGGAGATGTTATTGACTACTACATGAACACTGCTGAAGAGGATTACTATCTGATTCTAAAGGTTACCTTCGAGGGTGATGAGCTTGTCATTTTTGGCAATGACGGCAGTGAGATATGGCGGGAGAAGAACATGATTGCCGATTCCGGGATGTTTATGTTCTTCAACCATTACTGCAATTCTTCCGTAGACGAGATAATTATTAAAGGCCTGAAGTAACCGGCTTGGATATGGAGGTATTAAATGAAACGAAAACTTTATACTGTCCTTATTCTTTTATTGGCAGCTGCTTTGATTTTTGCAGCGTGCGACAATGAGAAGACAGGTCCGGAAGAAACTCCCGAACCTACGGAAACTGCAACAAAAGCTCCAACCCCGGAACCCACTCCAACTCCAACACCAAAACCTACGGTGGAGCCCATTCCTGAAGACAAGAAGGGATTTCCTCAGGAAGATGCGGAGGAGCTTTTCAAGGACACTTTTGACGAGGAGGATTTTGGCAACTACCTCACTCTTCAAGGAAGTTACATGGCCGTTGAAGATGGCAAGCTGATAATTACCGAGCATTGGTCGGCCTACAGTCCGATAGTGGATTATCAGCTGGGGGTTGACCACAGCCAATATCAAATATCGGTTACATTCTCTGCTTCCTCTGCCTCAACCCCATGGTCATCGCTGTTTGTTGGATGCCGAGGGCCTATGGGCAGCGTAACAATCGCAGATAAGCCGGGGTGTTTCTGGGTTGCTTTCAACAAGGATGCAAAAGCCCATGTTTATCCTGGAGGTGGAGGGGTGTACCAAGGAGAGCAGTGGAACCTGAAGTATTTTCCCATTGAACTGCCGGAGGGTTTTTCGGAGGCTCATACTGTTACCGTGGTTGACTGCGGCGATGTTATTGCATATTACATGAACACTGCGGAAGAGGACTATTACCTTATTCTAAAAATCACATTTGAAGGTGAGGAACTGGTCATTCATGACCATGATGGCAATGAGATTTGGAGAGAAAAAAACATGCTGCCGGAGGAGGGATCCTTCCTGTTTTTCAACCACTACTGTGCATCCCAGGTTGATGAGATTGTTGTGAAGGGGTATAAATAATTTTATGAAAATGCCGGTATTTGCCCAATGTCATTAACTTAAGAAACTCGTTTTAAAGAACCCTAACTTATTCGGTTAGGGTCTTTTTATTACATTTTCAGTTTTACATTTTAAAACAAATATGATAAAATAAACAGAGTTGTTAAATTTTAAATATTATTTAATGATTAGGGTGTCAAGTCTTATACTTTTGACACCCTAATCATGTTATTAAGAAAATAGACACCCAGGATACACCTGTTACCTTGCTAGCAGATGGAGCCTATGGCAGCGAAGAAAACGAAGCGTTAGCAAGTGATAAAAATGTTAACTTGATTAATACCAACTTCAC
>JAAYLF010000419.1 GCA_012522035.1 Clostridiaceae bacterium | reverse complement strand
GGTATAAACTATTTTCCTATAATACCGATACGATATATAGTATTAATTTTTTACCGAAAGGAGCAGACAAATGGAAGTTAAATGGACAACCAATCTCTCAGTTGGAGTAGAAAAGATTGATGAGCAGCATAAAATATGGTTTGAGAAGGCAAACAACCTTTTTCAGGCCGGCAAGAACAGGAAATCCAGAGAAGTAATCGAGGAAATGCTTCAATTTCTTGATGAATATACAAAGGAACATTTCAGCGATGAAGAAGCATATATGGCGCAGATAAAGTATCCTGGTCTGGAAGAGCAGAAGGCGGCTCATGCAAACTTTATCAAGGAACTGGCAAAACTGAAACATGACTACGAGGAGTCAGGAGGTAATGTCGCAGTTATCATCAACGCCAATGTGTTGATTATAAACTGGTTGACACAGCACATATCCAGCATGGACAAGCAGATTGGCGTTTTTGCCAAAGGCCTTTGATCCGAAAGGAGTGTTTCGTCATGGAAGCTATTAAATGGACAAATGATTTGTCGGTTGATCTTGACCACATCGACAACCAGCACAAGATATTTCTGGAAAAGGCGAACAATCTTTTCGAAGCAGGCAAGAATAGAAAATCAAAAGAAGTAATTGCTGAAATGCTTGATTTTCTTGAAGCTTACGCCAATGAACACTTCAGAGATGAAGAGGCGTACATGGCACAAATTAATTATCCCGGTCTTGAGCAGCAGAGAAACGCTCATCAGGGTTTTGTAGAAGAGCTGATCAAATTAAAGGAAGAGTATGAGCAATCAGGGGGCAATGTGGCCTTGATTATTGATTCTTATGTAATGATTATGAACTGGCTTACAAAGCACATATCCAACATGGACAAAAAGATAGGAGATTTTGCAAAAAACAGAAAATAAGGCCGCGCATTTGCGGCTTTTTTCGTTTTTCAAGGGAGATGATCATATGGCAGAATACGTTCCAGGGTATAAAAAACTGCTGGATACGGGAGAACTTGAGAAAAGGGTACGTATACTTAACGATAAGCTTGACAAATGCACCCTTTGTCCCCATCAGTGCGGAGTGTACAGAAACCAAGGCGATAAAGGCGTATGCAGTGCAGGCATGAACGCTGTTGTTGGCAGTTATGGTCCGCATTACGGCGAAGAAGATGTTTTGGTTGGAAGATATGGTTCAGGAACCATATTCTTCAGCTGGTGCAACCTAAGATGTGTTTTTTGTCAAAACTATCGCATAAGCCACTATGGAGAAGGTTATGAAACAACAACCCAGGAACTGGCGGAAATAATGCTCTCCCTTCAAAGAATGGGATGTCATAACATAAATCTCGTATCCCCTACGATATATGTTCCTCAGATAGTGGAAGCGGTGTTCATTGCTGCAAAAAGAGGCCTTGGAGTTCCTCTTGTATACAATACTGGAGGTTATGACAGCATGGATATACTGAGACTGCGTGACGGCATCATAGACATATACATGCCTGACCTGAAGTCCTTCGATAACTATGAAGCCTTAAAATACACAAAAGCCTCTGAATACTTCACCGTGGCAAGCAAGGCAGTAAAAGAGATATACAGACAGGTTGGCAT
>JAAYLF010000418.1 GCA_012522035.1 Clostridiaceae bacterium | reverse complement strand
TTATCCCTGAAAAAGGTGGAAGTCCCTTTTTGAATATGAGGGACTGGGCATCCATTGTTTCATGCAGATGCCTTTCTATTTGTTTAATATCTGTAGACGGCTTTAGATTCATAGCCATCTCCTTTGATATTTCAGAGGTGGTCAAATCAGCCAGCCTACTGATTATTGTGTCATACTCAAGTACATGTAAAACTTTTTCTGTCATGGCCATATCCTTTTACTTAACAACAGGTAATCAAATCTCCACCCATGCATTCACAACAACAATCCGCACACCACAGGTAAGTGCAGAATTCACACATGTCACATGAAGGATTGTACCCAGACCTGTCCGATGTCCTTCTATAGTTGCCAGCCTGATTGTACATTGAGTTCAAAGCTCTTCTGTAAACCATGTTGTTGGGATCCATGTTGATTGCTCTTGTGTAATTCATTCTTGCCTCGTCATACCAACCTTTTATCCTGGCTATTTCGCCCATAAGATAATACCAATGGGCATCTCTGTTTTCTACAGGAATGTCAAGAAGTCTGCTTTCCGCTGCCCCCAACTCTCCTCTTTGGATAAGATTCCAAATTTCATCATATTTTGAGTTATATGTCGAGCTGCGGGAATAAGTACCTTGAGATTTGTTTTGTCTCTCACGCATTATTTGATCATAAGCAGCATTAATCTCCTTGATTTTCTCGTCGGCAAGTTCGGATAAGGGATTGTTGGCATACTGGTCAGGATGATATTTTTTAACCAGCTCCCTGTAAGCCTTCTTTATTTCCTCATCAGAGTCGGTTTCTTTAACCCCAAGAATTTTATATGGATCATTCATTCTCATCATCTCCCTTATTCCCGCCATTTAAGTTAATATCTGTTTTCTGTCTCATCCCCAGATAAAAGACATTGTCTATAAAATGTTTGGTATCTTTTGTTATTGTAAAGTCATCAAAATCGTCTTTCAAGCCTTCCCATGCTTCGGAAATTGATGCAAGACACATCTCCAGTGAAAATCTTAGATGCTCCGACACCCTGGCTTTGAATATCTCAATGCTTTCATTATCCTGATATTCATATTTGTATACCAAACAGTTGTAACTACCTTTTTTTATGTCGGATTCAAGATCATTCAGTGCATCTATTAAATAAATCCACTTCCCGATATTATATCCCAACTTGCCCATTAGGGCAACTTTATTTTCATCCAGGTCATTGTAGCTTGTGAATATTATCCTCATCAATCTTGAGAAAGGTTCGGCTGCCCTGTCTATGGATGAACATTTTGCTTTTTCCAATTGTGACAGCTCGTCCAAATGCTTTTTTATAGTTTCCGAAAGCTCAGGGTTTTGCTTCTCCGCTTTTTTATATGCCCTGAACATCATTAATGAACCTGTCTGGGCAAGAACATTTCTATCGTCAATCCAATTATCCTTCAATTTGTGGTATGCCAGCAAAACATTAACTAAGGCTGCATAGTCCACGCAGCCATTGTTAGTTACAGATAATGTCTTTTTATAAGGGTGAGCCACACAAGGTTTCCTTATTGTTGTTACATTATTATTCGTTTTGCAGACTGCATCCAATATCATGGCAAGCATGCCGGTTTCATTTGTCAGACCCAATCTGGGAAACTGGCCAAAGTGCGTCCCTATGCTCCTGCATACACCGCAGTAATACATTTTATAGCAGTCTTGCTCCCTAATCTTCAGCTCAGGCCTGTATGGTGCAACGTATCCAAATATGGCTGTTTCCCCCTTAGTTTGTTCCTTTTTCCCTGGTCATTATTCCTACAAACTGTCTTAAATACATAAACAGGGCAAAATATGCAAAACACAGTGCTACTACCATGAATACCCTGCCAATAAACAGTGTTTGGTCAAATATGACAAATACTATAGATACAAAAAGCAGTACTGTGGTAGCCTTTCCATACCATTTGGCACTTTTGACCAAGTGCTTTTTCTTGTACAGCAAAAGACCTCCCAGGCCTATGAGCAGTTCTTTTACAAAAATAAGTATGGGCACAAGCATGTGAATTCTTCCCCTGTAAGAAAGAATAGTTATAGTTGAAAGTGACAATAACTTGTCAGCCAGAGGATCTACAACCTTGCCAAAGTTGGTAACAATATCAAAGCGTCGTGCTATATATCCGTCTGCAATATCAGTCAAGCTGGCAATCACATAAATAATTAAGGCAGCAAGGTACTGTTCCTTGTACAAATACATCGCGCACAATGGAACCAACATCAGCCTTATCAAAGTTAAAATATTTGGAATATTTAGCACAAAATCATCTCCTATAATGACAGCATTTTACTTGTGGCTATCATGTTTTCATCTATTTGCTTTCTAATTTTTAATGCTTCTTCTATATCATATGCAACATATTCATTACCCTTTAATGCAACTATCTTGTTATAATCACCGTTTTTCAAGAGTTCAACAGCTTTTACACCCATCAAGCTTGCAGTAACCCTGTC
>JAAYLF010000055.1 GCA_012522035.1 Clostridiaceae bacterium | reverse complement strand
GTATTACCTTGGTTATACATCTACAATAGTAAGCACAAACGGTGGTATAAACAACAACGTTTTTGTTGCCCGTTCAAAGAACCCTGACGGACCATATGAAAAGTGGAACGGTTCAGGATGGGGCGGAGACCCAGCTCCAATAATTTACTTTGACGAAGCAGATTCAGCCTGGGGTGCTGGAGAAATCAGCTTTGTTGAATTGGACGGCACACTGTACTGCTACTATACATGGAGATGTCCGGATGGAGACTTTACAAAGGTATCCATTGCCGATTCAACCAGCGAGAACTGGCCTGAAACCTTGGAATACAAGGGTATAGCATACAAATACGGCCCTGGACAGGACTCCTGCGATGTATTCTACGTTGAAGATATAGGCAAGTTTATTGCTCTTTCAACCATCCACAGATTTACAACAGATAGTGGAATAGCCATAATGGAATCCAATGACGGTATCAACTTTACACATATCGATACCATCAGAACCGGAATATCAAAGTTCTGCCACAACATGGGTGTTTCAAAGAGACCAAACGGCCATGTACAGCTTAAAGACGAACTGATTATTGGCTATGCATACTCCGACGGCGGACAGCAGAACTGGGGTAAATGGGCTACTCGTTTCCAGAGAATCAAGCTTTCAGTTTATGAAGGCGAAGCAAGACAGACTGACAAGGACGGCAAGAACGTTCTTCGTGCTGATTATTTCTGGGAAGAACTTCCAAAAGAGGAACTTTGGCCTATAGCTATCGGAACACTTCCACAAAAGATTGAAGTTCATCTCAAAGATGGAACTTACAAAGTACCAGCAAAATGGTATGACACATACCTTAGAAGCCATGATATAACTGATGAAGACAAGGTTAAATTTACCGATTATGACAAGGAAATAATCGATTTTGACGGCTTGACAATGAAGATGAAGAAGGTCGGAAAGACTAATGTAACAATGCATTATGAAGGACGTCAGATCACCTTCAAAGTCTATGTACGACCAGATGATTTCCAGATTGGTATGGAGAATCCCAAGATTGTATCCTTCACTCCAGTTCAAGAGCACATAACTGTCTACAAGAAGGATTACGGTGTAAGACACAAGAAGCAAATTCGCGGTTTTGTTGTATTCGAGGATGAAACATGGGGCGAGGCATATAACGACTCAACAAGAGCTCATCCGGATTACCCACCAAAGGTACCCAGAGAGCAGTATGAGATGACGTTTGAGGTTGCCGACACCAACATCATCACAGTCAACAACAGAGGTATCATTACCGCCAAGAATGTAGGTACAACAACCGTCAAGGTTACAATTACAGGCGGTCACAGCTTCACAGTCACCGTAACGGTGGAAGAGGAACTGCCATAAATCATGCAAATATCAAAAGCTCCGTAAATTGGAGCTTTTTTGATGCCTTTCTACTTTCCCTTGCAATTATTCTGTTGCTTCTTTCTGGCTTTTTCCAGTTTCTCTTGTGCTTTCTTTAATTCCTCTAGATATTTTTTCATAGCCTTTTCTCTTTTTTCTTCAGCCCGTTTTAAGGCTTCCTCATATTTCTCCTGAGCTTTTTTCTGTTTTTCTTCGCATTTCTTATCGTCATCTTCCCTCTTACCTTCCAGGTCCTTCTTATGTTCCTCAATCAGCTCTTTGATTTCTTCAATCTGCTTGTCAATCTCGCCCTTCTTGGAATCTGCCAGTTCTTTAAGTTCGTCAATAGCTTTCTTTGCCTCTTTTTTTATAGCCTCCGCCTGCTTTTTAAGTTCTTCCAGCATACGAAGCGTATCTTCCTTTTCCTCTTCTGTCATGTCCATCAGACTTGCCAATATCTCAGTGATCTGTGTTCGAATCTCATTCACCTTTTCAACAGCTTCCCTGTTTACTTCACCTATCTGCTCCTTGATATCGCAAAGCTCTTCCTTGGTATTTTCTCTCAATTCCTCAAGATCAGATCTTTTATCGTCAGGGCATGTTTCCTCTATCCTCTCCAGGATTTCCTCGTCTATGTTCACTTCTTCATTCTCGGCAATCAGTTCCTTTATCCTGCAAATGATATCAGCCACTTTCGCGTCCTTGTACTCCTCTACAGTTGCACTTGGTTCAAGAACCTGAAGTGTCTTTATAAGCTTCAGTTTTCCTGGTGTAACACCCAGTTCATTTGCCTCTTGTCTTAACGATGGACCACATGCGTTCTTATATACGGCAATTCTAGTGTTCATCTTCTTCTCAGCATACTCTACCGCTTCACCGCATATACGCTGCAGTCTTTCTGCCTTTTTTTGATTTTTTGATTCAGCAGTTATTGCAACGACTGAAGAACCATCTTCTGCAATTCACTCCTTATCAGCCGCAACTTTTAGCAAAGTTGCAACAGCATCTGATACATCAAGATTGACAACCTTTGCATCTCCGAGCAGTTTCTTCCCATCCTTGTTCACCGCTCTTGCACTTACAACCTTGTTAAAAGCATTGACGCCCAGCTCAACGCTTGGATTGATATCAATACTTATGTAGTCAATAGGTTTGCTGTAAACCATATAACTGCCAATACCAAATACGAAGAGCAGTATAATTGCACAACCAAATATTATCTTTTTCATTCTTTCACCCCTATGTTTTTTGTTTTCAGTAAATACTTTCGTAACAAACTTCTAACATTTCAAGGTAAAGCAAAAAAGAAACAGAGCGCAGAATTGCATTCTGTTTCTTTTTTCGTATTTGGCTTGACTTCCTGAGTTAAAAGATTCTTGCTCCAGTCTAAGTAAAATGTACAACAAAAAGCTATTTACTAAAGCTATAAGGGGTGCCTATGAAAGGAACCTCATAGAAGCCTTCCGGATTGTTGCGGATAATGTAGTCAATGTAGGAAGCAACCATTCTGGAAACAAGCA
Source organism: Clostridiaceae bacterium (assembly GCA_012522035.1). GTDB lineage: Bacteria > Bacillota > Clostridia > UBA1212 > DUPL01 > DUPL01. The sequence goes on along the minus strand of JAAYLF010000055.1, from coordinate 1,518 downwards.
GATAACCAGCAGGATTAAGATGGCCTCCCAAATAGAAATTACGCCTGAATTCAGCATCTATCACAGGACCGTATTGAGCAAAATCAATCACATAGGTGTTATCAAAACGCTCTGCAATGTCATGAAGAAGTTGTGCATGCGCCTGAACAATTTTGTTGTGCTCTTCACTGTCCTCTCGTATCATTGTTACAAGAAAGAAACGAGCCTTGGGCTGCAGAGCCTGCATTCTTTGAATTATTTGCGCATACCATCCGGCAAAAGTTTCTTCATTGTTTTTTGTGTAGTCTTCATAGTTGATATCTTCTATGGAACCTACAGGCATCTTAAGCCCTACAAGATCATTAATGCCTAGAGCAATAATATAGCATTGGCAGAGCTTGTCCGTATCCCAGAAATTGTTTGCATCTGCAAAGGTTTTGCAGTACTCAATGGCAGTCATGCCACCACGAGAGAAATTAAGAACCTTTGCACCAACAAGGCGTCCCAAATACTGTCCCCATGAGTATTCGAACATATCGTGATATTCCTTGTTGCTATTATCATCAATTGATTCAAATTCTCCAGAAGACATGCTGTCTCCAATACAACAAATGGTACGGAAAATACCTGTAAAACCTCCATCCGCAGGCATTCTTTCAAGTGGTTTTTCGTCACTACTTGCATAGTAATCTTTGATATTCATTTTGCTAATTCCATCCTTTCAAAGCAATCTGATACGCTCAGATTCTACTACTTCAATTATTGTCCGTCAACTCTATTCGCAAGTTGTTTTGTGAATCTGCATTTTGGGTAATTGCCACACCCCAAAAACTTACCGTGTTTTCCCTGTTTAACTGACAGAAATCCTGTGTTGCACCTAGGACACTTGTCACCCGCAGAAGCATATTTAATGAGTGTTTTCTTGTAGTTTACATTTTCTATATGCTCCTTGGAAGAGATTGAAAATTGCTCATTCCCATGCTGCAACAAAGCCAGAATCTCCATCATCTCCTGAATACTCATAACTTTGCTTTTGAACTTTCGTATCACTGACTTAACCTGGTTGAAATACACAACATTTTGTCTAGTCTTTACTTTCAATCTGCAATCCTTTGAGAAAGCAATTATCGGGATTATGGGGATATTAGGATAATTTGAAAGTCTTGATTCAATGGCTTTTACATGAGCATAATTCTGGTGAATGGGATTCATAAATTTGTACTTGTTTTTGTAAAGAGTCTGGGTCCATTCCCTGGACTGGTCATTCCCATAAATCCAACCTTTATAGTTCTTGGTTTCAATAACAAATATCCCATATGGAGATACCACTATATGGTCTATTTGCGTTGTTCCAGTTTCCGTAGGTAGAATAACATTATTGACAACCTGATATTCTTCCGGCAAGAGGAGTTTCAACCGCAAGTTTACAGATGTTTCTCCCAGCCAACCTCTAACATGGGGCCTGACTAATTCGGCGATAGAATCAATTAAAGATTTACGTTTCCTTGTACGAGACATTATTAAAAACTCCTTTCATGG
>JAAYLF010000417.1 GCA_012522035.1 Clostridiaceae bacterium | reverse complement strand
GCAGTGTGCAGATTTCCGCATCCACTCCCAGATTGCTGCAGTAGTCAATTATGCTTTTTGTGTCATCTTCGCTGTCGTTTGCAAAGTGATTTATTGCAATGATAGCAGGAACTCCAAAACTCTGTATGTTTTCAATATGTTTTCCAAGATTCTCAAGACCTTTTTCAATGTCGCCATTTCCATGGTGCTTGAGGGCTCTTATAGTCGCAACTATAACTGCGGCGGAAGGTTTGAGATTGGCTTTTCTGCACTTTATATCAAAGAACTTCTCAGCTCCAAGATCTGCACCAAAACCTGCTTCGGTTATAACGTAGTCTGCGGTTTTGAGACCCAGTTTGGTTGCTATGACGCTGTTGCATCCATGAGCAATATTGGCAAAAGGACCTCCGTGCATAAGTGCAGGTGTGTTTTCGGTGGTTTGTACAAGATTTGGCTTGATTGCGTCTTTTAAAAGCAGAGCCATAGCACCCTGGACATTCAGGTCCCTTACAGTAATTGGCTTGTTGCTGTTTGAAAAAGCTACAATCATTCTTCCGAGTCTGTCTTTCAAATCAGTAAGGCTTTCAGAAAGACACAGAATTGCCATTACCTCGGTTGCTACTGTAAGGATGAAGCTGTCTTGTCTTGGTATTCCATCCTTTGCACTGCCAAGACCAAGAACAATGTTTCTCAGGGCTCTGTCGTTCATGTCAATACATCTTTTATGTATTACCCGGTTGACGTTGATGTCAAGTTCATTGCCTTGATAGATATGATTGTCTATAACTGCCGCAAGCAGGTTGTTGGCAGCGGTGATTGCATGCAAATCGCCTGTAAAATGCAGGTTTATGTCTTCCATGGGCAGCACTTGGGAGTATCCTCCGCCTGTTGCTCCTCCCTTTATGCCCATGGTTGGGCCAAGAGAAGGTTCTCTGAGGGCAATGACGGTTTTCTTTCCAATCAGATTCATAGCCTGGCCCAAACCTACAGTTATTGTTGTTTTTCCTTCTCCTGCAGGTGTTGGGTTTATGGATGTAACCAGTATCAACTTGCCATCCTTGTTATCGTTAATCTTTTTTATATATTCAGGGGATATTTTAGCTTTGTATTTGCCATACAGCTCAAGATCGGACTCCTCTATGCCTATGGTTTCCGCTACTGATGCTATCGGCTTTAACTCGGTGCTTTGAGCAATTTGAATGTCAGTCAACATTGATGTACTCCTTTATTTATATTTTAGCTACATATTATATACTGTATGCTTTTTTATTTCAAATGTATATTTTGTGTCTGGTTTTGCAATTTTGAAAGGCTCCTGATTCCAAAAACAAACCATATAAAAGTCAGCACAAAGGAGAAGAAGTCTGCAAAAGGAGCTGCGTAGAGTATTCCTTTGAGGCCGAACAATTTTGCAAAAACAACAATTGCAGGAAGGAGAAGGATAACCTGCCTTGTCAGCGTCAGAAACATGGCGGATTTTGCCCTGCCTATTGCTTGGAAGAAGCTTGAGCCAATTATCTGAAAACCAACAACGGGGAGAAGCAGGAACCATGCCTGCACTGCATGCTTTCCAAATGCGAGCAATTCCTCATCCCGGTTGAACATGGAGACTAACTGAACAGGCAGCAGCCTTGTAATTACAAATCCAAGAACCACCACAACCGTGGCTGCAAAAATGGCGCTCTTGGCAGCACTTTTTACCCTGTCATATTTCTTTGCTCCGAAGTTGTAGCTGATTATAGGTTGTACTCCCTGGTTGAGGCCGATGATAGGCATGAGAAGAAGCGTTTGGATGCTGTTTACAACACCCATGCCTGATACTGCAATGTTCCCGCCGTAGTCATATATGGTCTTGTTTAAAGTTATATTCAGAAAGCTGTTTGCTACCTGAAGAAGAAAGTTTGGCATACCGAGAACAACTATTTTTACAACAATTGCCAGCTTCAGCGGCATGTTTCTTAATCTCAGTTTGTTTTTGCTTCTTTTACCCAGGAAGTATAATGTAACCCAAATGGCTGAAGCCATTTGAGAAAGAATTGTTGCAAGCGCTGCACCTGCCATGCCCATCCTGAAGACGTATATGAACAAAGGATCGAGGACAGTGTTAAGCCCGGCTCCGAAGAACATGGTCAGCATTGCGATTTTGGGACTTCCGTCTGCCCGTATGAAGTGATTGAGGCCAATGCTTACTACCTGGAAGACAGAGCCAAAGAAAATTACGCTCAAGTACTCTTCTGCATACGGAAGAGTGGCCTTGCTGGCACCAAAATATATCAGAAGTTTTTTCATGAAAGCAAGACCCAATACTGAAACGACAAGGCCGCCGAGAACCAAAAGAACAAAGGCATTGCCAAGAACTCTTTCAGCATCCTCTTTCCTGCCTTCACCCAGTCTAATGGAAAACAGGGTTGCCCCCCGATACCGAATAAAAGGCCCACTGCCAAAACTATAATCATTATTGGAAAACAGACCGTGGCGGCTGCAAGACCGTTGTTGCCAAGATAATCACTGTTGCCTATGAAGATTCTATCGACAATGTTATACAGTGCGTTAACCATCATTCCCACGATTGCAGGAACTGAAAATCTGGCCAACAATTTTATTATTCTTTCTTCACCTAAAGGATTTCCATGCTCCATATACTACTCCTGTAATATTATTTTTTTATGAAATTGCATATATATTACATAATAGCATGCCTCATGTCCACCGATGTATTGTAAATTTGTATTAATAAAACTTTAATGAAGAAAAGAACTTGTATCAGTTGTGCATCTTTACAATAGTGCATATTTGTTGTATAAATAATATACAGTTGTGTGCGAAAAAAAGGCGGTGTGCCCAAATGATGCTTTTATACGTGGAGTATATATTCATATTTAGTGAGGAATGTGGATGATTTTAAATGCCATGAAGGTCGTGGCGTTTTTTTCTGCTTTACTGAATGCAAAATGGAGGGAACACGATGAAAAGAATGATTTGTTTCATATTGATTGTTCTAACCCTGGTTCTTTTAACAGCATGCGATAAGAATGGAGGTGGCAAGGTGAAATATATTGAAAGAGAGCCTGCTGATTGTGATATTGGTATCTGGTACAGCGTATGGTACGCATATCTTGACGAAAATTCCGATTCAGTACAAAGGAACACGTGGAAAGCATGGGACATACAGTACGATGTACTGCTTCCGGATGGGACTTACGGAAAATATGATTCCCTGGATGAGGAGGTCATATTCTTTCACTTGGAGAAAATGGCCGAACTGGGCATAGATTTTGTCATAATGGACCAGACGAATCACATTGATGTGGAAAATGGTTATATTAACGAAAGAGCATTGAAGTTTGCTCAATGCATCAAGGTCTGGAATGACAATCCGGAAAACAGACCCATCAAATACTGCTCGGCCATTGGTGCAATTCAATGGTCCAACAATGCTGCAAGTATTGAACAGGAGGCAAAAATACTTTGGGACAGATACTGTATGCAGGAGTTTGGCTCAGCCGATTATCACTACTATCTGGATGGCAAACCCCTGCTTATTGTTTATGGGGACGGTGGAGAGAAACTTTGGAAGAACTATGATGGCAAGAAGACATATGGAGAGATGTTCACCATAAGGTATGCGGACAACGGAAGCAATCCAGGGCGCTATGGCTGGGCGTTTGACAAGGGCACGCAGCTGCATGAGGAAGTGGTTGTGGTAATGCCTGGTTGGAATAACAGAAAAGGTGCACCACCGGTAATGCGCAATCAGGGCAAATGGTATAGGGAGCAGTGGGAGAAATTGTTGATGGCGGAACAGAAACCGAAAATTGTGGTTATCAATTCGTTCAACGAGTATGCGGAGAACACAGCAATTTTCCCTGCTGACACAAGCAGAATGAACAATGGAATTGAAAAATGGACGGATGAAAAGGGTGAGATTAGTACAGCCATGTACTGGGAGATGACAAAGGACTATATACAGCAGATAAGGAGTGGGAAATACAAGATTATAGAGAACTGATAAAGGAGGAAAGGCTTTATGAGAAAGGTGTTGTTTGTTGTTATCACATTGTTTCTTGCAGCATCATTGTTTTTTGTCCTTGCCGAGGAGAACGAAAACGAGGATGTATTGTATTTGACCACGATTGAGCATGTAAGTGCGACCGGGTATGTAAATCCCCTCTTTGATATTGAGGGAACTATCAGGCATGGTGATGGAGATTTCAAATACCCCCATTCCATTGAAGCCCATCCTATAAGTGCTTCAGAGCCCAGTGAAATTGTATACGACATTTCTGAATACAACTACACACATTTTGCAGCGTATTTGGGCAAAAATGCGGTGCTCGAAGCCCGTGGCGCCCATGTAATCTTTGTGGTTTGGGCGGATGGTGAGGTTATTTATGAAAGTGAGACAATAGCAGTGGGAGATCTGCCTGTTGCATGTGTTGCAAGAATCCCAGAGGGAACGAAGGAGTTGAAACTGGAAGTTAATGGAGGTCTTGATGGTGTGGATTATGACACATCCACCTGGGGCTCACCAATGCTTGTAAATCTTGAAGTAACCGATTTCAAGGAGAAGAGGCAGGTAAGCAAAACGGAGTACAAGATTGGTGAAGAGTTTTCACCAAGCGGCGGATTCTACACCATTGTCTATTCAAACGGAATGGAAGTTGACGGCATGCTTACTGGAGACATGGTCTCAGGATTTGACAGTGAAACACCAGGCACCAAAACCATAACAGTTACGTATGAAGGAAAGACCTATACCTTTGAAGTAACCGTGGTTGAAGATGAAACTCCAGCCCCAACCCAATCGAAGGAGGAAACAGAAGAGCCGACAGAAGAAACTGAACAAGAGGACGGAAATCCTGGTATTATAATTGCTGTTGTGGCGGCTGCTGTGGTGGTTGTGGCAGTGGTGGTTGCCATAATTGTACTTAGAAGAAAGCAATAAGCCAGCTTCACCTCTCGTTGTGTATGAGAGGTGAAAATTTTATTGATTTGCCGCGCTGGAGTGAAAGAGTTGTTAACATATAATTTCTTTACTTTACCATTAAAATATGTTAAGATATTAACGTTGTTGTTTGATATAACACAATCGCCGTTTTTCTAATATAGCTCATTAATATAGGAGGCATTTTACATGACAAGAAAGTTTAAATCAATGGACGGTAACACCGCTGCAGCACATGTCAGTTATGCTTTTACTGAAGTAGCAGCAATTTATCCAATAACACCATCCAGTGTTATGGCCGAGCTTACCGACTCTTGGTCAGCAAATGGACTCAAGAATATTTTTGGCGACAAAGTAAAAGTCGTAGAAATGCAATCGGAGGCGGGAGCAGCTGGAACAGTACACGGAAGTCTTGCTTCAGGCGCATTAACTACTACATATACTGCTTCTCAAGGTTTACTTCTTATGATTCCCAACTTGTATAAAATTGCAGGAGAGTTATTGCCGGGAGTGGTTCATGTTTCAGCAAGAACCGTTGCATCGCATGCGTTGAATATCTTTGGAGATCATTCAGACGTCTATGCATGCCGTCAGACTGGCTGTGCAATGCTTTGCTGCACAAATGCACAGGAAGTAATGGACCTGGGCGCAATTGCACACCTTGCTGCAATCAAGGGTCGCGTACCATTCATTAATTTCTTTGATGGTTTTAGGACAAGCCATGAAATCCAGAAGGTAGCGGTTTGGGACTACAAGGATCTGGAAGAAATGATAGACAAGGAAGCTCTTGCTGAGTTCAGAAACAGGGCTTTGAATCCTGAAAATCCAGTACTGCGCGGAAGTGCGGAAAATGGAGATATATTCTTCCAGCACAGGGAAGCATGCAACAAGTATTATGATGCTCTTCCAGCTATTGTTGAAGAATATATGGACATGGTTAACAAGAAGATTGGAACGAATTATAAATTGTTTAACTACTACGGTCACCCGGAAGCAGAGAGAGTTATCATTGCCATGGGTTCAGTCAATGACGTAATCGAAGAAGTTATCGACTACATGGTTGACAAGGGTGAAAAAGTAGGTTTGGTCAAGGTTAGACTGTATCGTCCTTTCAGAGCGGACAGACTTATCGAAGCTCTGCCAAAGACCGTTAAGAAGATTGCGGTTCTTGACAGAACAAAAGAGCCTGGCGCCCTTGGCGAGCCTTTGTATCTTGACGTTGTTACTGCACTGGCTACAAAGGGCATCAATGTCAAGGTTGTAGGCGGCCGTTACGGACTTGGTTCAAAGGATACACCACCTTCAAGCATTTTTGCTGTTTATGAAAACCTTGAAAAGGATGAGCCAAAGAACGGCTTTACCATCGGAATTGTTGACGATGTTACACATCTCTCTCTTGAAGAGAAGCCTGCACCAGACACCCAGCCCAAAGGAACCATCAGCTGCAAGTTCTGGGGTCTTGGCGGTGACGGTACTGTTGGTGCCAACAAGAACTCCATCAAGATTATTGGTGACCATACAGATAAATACATCCAGGCTTATTTCCAATACGACTCCAAGAAGACAGGCGGAGTTACCATATCCCACCTGAGATTTGGAGATCAGCCTATCAAGTCTTCATACTATGTAAAGAAGGCGGACTTTGTTGCCTGCCACAACCCCTCCTACATAGTAAAAGGATTTGACATTGTTCGTGATGTCAAGCCAGGTGGATCCTTCCTGCTTAACTGCCAGTGGACACCTGAAGAACTTGATACACACCTGCCAAACAAGGTTAAGAAATACATTGCTGTAAACAACATTAATTTCTATATAATCAACGCAATCGATATCGCTCGTGAGATTGGAATGGGCAAGCGTACCAACACGGTTCTGCAGTCTGCATTCTTTGCAATTGCAAACATTCTGCCTATAGACAAGGCTGTTGAGTACATGAAGAAGGCAGCAAGAGACTCCTACATCTCCAAGGGCGAAGCAATAGTCGAAATGAACTGGAAGGCTATTGATGCAGGCGTTAACGCCATAGTTAAGATTGACGTACCAGAAGAGTGGAAGAATCTCGATACAAAAGAAGAGGAAGAGGCAATCACAGGAGATCGTCCTGAGCTTGTCAAGTTCGTTAAGAACATCCTCAAGCCCGCATCCCTCATGGATGGAGATTCACTGCCTGTATCCGTATTCGTGGATCATGCAGACGGCACATTCCCACAGGGATCCTCTGCTTACGAGAAGCGTGGAGTTGCTGTTGATGTGCCAGTGTGGATTCCAGAGAACTGCATACAGTGCAACCAGTGTGCATTTGTCTGCCCACATGCTACCATAAGACCATTTGTGCTTGATGAGAATGAAGCAAAGAATGCTCCAGAGAATGCAAAGATGGTTCAGATGAAGGGCAAGGGCGTGGAACAGTACATGTATGCAATTTCCATAAGTTCAATGGACTGCATGGTCTGCTCTGTATGTGCAAATCAGTCTCCTGCAAAGGAAAAGGCACTCGTCATGGTTCCTCAGGAAAGCCTGCTCGAAGAGCAGAAGGTATTCGACTACATGGTTGCAAACGTTACAAAGAAGGAAACTTCCTTTGCAGACTTTACAGTCAAGGGAAGCCAGTTCAACCAGCCATTGCTTGAGTTCTCAGGCTCCTGCGCAGGTTGTGCCGAGACCTCCTATGCACGCCTCATCACCCAGCTGTTTGGTGAGAGAATGTACATAGCAAACGCAACAGGATGCTCATCCATCTGGGGCGGCTCTGCACCTGCTACACCTTACACAGTCAACCGTGAGACAGGAAGAGGTCCTGCATGGGCAAACAGCTTGTTCGAAGACAATGCTGAGTTTGGTTATGGTATCTACCTTGGTCAGAAGACTTTGAGAGAAAGACTCATCGGATACGTTGAGGAACTCCTTGAGAAGACAACTGACGAAGCTGACAGAGCAGTAATTAAGGAATACCTTGATACAAAGAATGACGGTCAGGCCAACTTCAAGGCTACTGAGAAGCTTGTCGAGGTTCTTGAGAAGAATACTGACGATCTGTCCAAGAAGATTCTTGAATACAAGAACTATCTTGCCAAGAAATCCGTATGGATCTTCGGTGGCGACGGATGGGCATATGATATTGGCTACGGCGGCCTTGATCATGTAATCGCTTCCGGTGAAGATGTAAACATCTTCGTATTCGATACAGAAGTTTACTCAAATACCGGCGGACAGGCATCCAAGGCTTCCCAGTTGGGTCAAGTTGCACAGTTTGCTGCAGCTGGTAAGGATATCGGCAAGAAAGACCTTGCACGTATTGCAATGACCTACGGCTATGTCTATGTAGCTCAGATTGCAATGGGAGCAAACCTGAACCAAACCTTGAAGGCTCTCCAGGAAGCTGAAGCTTACCCAGGACCATCCATTATCATTGCATACTCACCATGTGAGATGCACGGCATTAAGGGTGGCATGGGCAACTCACAGATTCGCATGAAGGAAGCTGTTGAATCCGGCTACTGGACACTCTTCAGATACAACCCAATGGCATTGTTGGAGGGCAAGAATCCATTTACATTGGATAGCCAGCCACCAAAGAAGAGTTACAGAGACTTCATAATGAGTGAAACCCGCTACACAAGACTCAATCAGACCTTCCCTGAGAGAGCAGACGAGCTCTTTGGAAAGGCTGAAGAGGCAGCGGCTGACAAGTATGAACTTGTTAAGAGGTTGATAGAATTCTATGAGCCTAAAAAGGAGGAGTAATAATAGATAAATAGATAAATTTAGGAGCAGTTGCGTCAATCGTACTGCTCCTTTTTATACACATAACATCTGTAAAACATGAAAAAACTGCGGAAGGTTCCGCAGTTCAGCTTAAATATTTCCGTATGAAGTAACTGGGTGTGCAGCTCCAGGCATGACAGTAACTGTTGATTTGAATGGAGTTGTATGGGGAAAGAAGCAGGTCTTCCGGATCAAAAACTTCCCAGAAACAATCTGCATCAAGCTCAACCATTCTGCCCCAGTATGCCTTAATATATTTTACAGCTTCCTCCTTCATGTCACAGTCGAAGAGAGCCTGAATGAAATGATGGTACATGTACGGAGTGCGAGGTCGGATCCCGATGTTTGAATCTAAAAGTTTTTTCAGCAGGTTTGCGTTTGTTTCCTTGTCAAACACTCCGGCAAGAACCATCCAAATCTGAGAATGCCAGGACAATTGTTTTTTTCACCGCTTTCAAAGAATCCAGTATCGTCATTGTACAGGTGCTTGACCGCTCCTTCGGTTAACAGCTTTATTCTTTCATCAAGAAAGTGCATGCGCTTTTCATCATTCAGTATTTCTGCAAGGGTTCTGCACTGCTTGAATGTATATATAGCTATTGCTTGGGCGGAGGCATTTTTATCAAGTCCTTCGCACCAGTCTCCAAAGTACTTGGACTGACCATTTTTGACAAGTCCGTGTTCATCTATTTGTGCTGCTACAATTTCAACCTGGCGGAAAGCAGTATCCCATAGTTCTGCAAGCAAATCAAAATCGTTGGTTTCGTTGTAGTAATCGTAAAGTACTGATATGAAAAACAGTGAATAGTCGTTCAATATCCAGCTGTCGTTTGACAAGGTTGGCTCATGAAAAATACAGCTGCTTATCTGACCGTGCGGATGTGGAAGGCCGGCAAACAAGTACAGGCATCTCTTTACCAGATTGTAGTTTTTAAACGTTACATAATCTGCAATAGCCTGCAATCTCAGGTCTCCCAACCAGAGTCTTCTGTCGCGTTTGGGTCCGTCTTCATAGACCTCCTGGCTGCAGTTTTTTAGTGTTCTTATGGAAACTTCATCTATTTTGGAAAGCATTGAATCCATACAACCGCTTTTTTCAATATTTGAAGAGTTGCTGGATGTAACTGCGGTACAGAAAATGTCTTCGAATTTTATCCTGTAGGCAGTGCATTTTCCTAGTATTTCAACCTTCAGGTATCTGAAAGCATACCGTCTTGGAAGAGTAAAAGGCACAGCCAAGACGTCAATGTTTACAATCTCTTCTTGTATCCAGGTACTGCTTAGCCCTCCTGAATATTCAAAATCCGGGATTTCGCAGGGCATTTCACCAAAGACAAGTCTTAGTCTTAATGGAGAATCCTGCTGGTGTCCTACAGGTCTTATCTTAAGTGTCAGATATCCAACAATGTGGGTACCAAAATCCAAAGTGAAAATATCACCATTCTGAAGTTCCTGGGAGTATAAATCCTCCAAACGCCCGCCGTAAATCATTTTTACTCCGTGGAGGGCACTTTTATCATGCACAGCCTCTGCTAGTCTGACCGGCCTATATATGGTTTCATATAACTTGGGCATCAGTTCACTGGCTTTTGATAAAAACTTATCTTGCATTCATATCACCTATAAATATTAATCCTATCCATTATACATCATTTTTTAAGGTTTACCATATTCGATTGCGACCTGTTTCCATGACTTTTTCAGGCGGATGGAATAATTTGAGGAAATGGGGAAATAATGAAAAGGTTGATATGTAAACATAAAATCAGGGTGAAGTGAGGGTTTTATGAAAATAGGGATAGCAAAAGGTCTTTTGTATTATAAATACCATCCTTTTTTTATGACTTTCTTTGCAGAGCTGGGAGCAGAAATAATTGTATCGGAAGACACCAACAAAAGTATTCTGGATCTGGGAGTAAAACACTGTGTTGACGAGGCGTGCATGCCAGTCAAGGTTTTTCATGGACATGTTGCATCATTGAGAGGCAAGTGTGATGCGATTTTAATTCCAAGGATAATGCAAGTCAGAAGAAGGGAGTATATATGTCCCAAGTTTTGCGGGCTCCCAGAGATGGTCATATACAACATACCTAATTTGCCGGATGTAATCTCAGAGCCCATGTATGCAACGGATGACAAACAACTTTACGAGTGGGCAAGGATGGCAGGACGTGTGGTGACCAGGGATAGAAAAACCATACGCAGGGCATTTTACAAGGCGTATAGTGCACAAAACGAACATGCAATTGGATTCAATACTTTGAGTTATGATATGAAAGTAGCTTTGGCAGGACATCCGTACAACATATATGACAGTTACAGCAACATGAACATAGTAAGCAAACTGAACGCCTTGGGAATAGGGATAATTACCGAAGAATTTGTGGATGAGCAGGATATTGATACAGAGGTGGGAAAGCTGTTTAAGAGACCCTTCTGGACTTTTGCAAGGAACACCTACGGGTTTCTGGCTACTGCCTATGAGAAGAAGATGTGTGATGGAATTATATAAATCTCATCATTTGCATGCGGGATTGATTCTGTGCTGATAGAACTCGTTAAAGAACGAGTAGGGGATTTTCCTTTCATGGTGCTAAAAATCGACGAGCACACAGGTGAGGCGGGGGTAAATACTCGAATAGAAGCTTTTGTTGACATGTTGGAAAGGAGAAAGGCGTATGAAAATAACGTTTCCTCATATGGGCAATGTGTACCTTGCAGTCAAGGCTCTTTTTGATGGTTTGGGTATTGATTATGTAATTCCTCCCAAGAACAGCAAAAAGACTCTGGAAATAGGTTCTTTGCATTCTCCTGAGGAACTATGTCTACCGTATAAAATAATGATTGGGAATTATGTGCAGGCTGCGGAAATGGGAGCAAATACGATATTAATTACAGGGAGCTGCGGTCCCTGCAGGTTTGGAGAATATTGTGAGATGCAGATGAACCTGCTAAACAATCTGGGGTACAATTTTAAATTCATAGTTATAGATGCTCCGGGAGATATTGGTGTTACTGAGTTGTTTAACAGAATTGCAGAAATATCAACAAAAAGCAAGATGCCAAAGCATAAAAAGTTTCAATGTGTGAAATATGCCCTCGATGTTATCAATTTGGCGGACAAACTGGATGCAAAAGCACATTGGCTGGCTGGATATGAAAGAAATAGAGGCGAGTGTAAAAAACTCTTGCATGCATGCAAACGTGAAGCAATTAAATGCACAAATCCTAAAGACATGATAAATGTACTAAAAGACTACGAGAAGAAGTTTGACAATGTGGAGCTGGACCATGCCAAAGATCCTGTCAAGATTGCAATTATTGGAGAGATTTACACCGTCATTGAGCCCTTTTCAAATCTATATATCGAAGACAAGCTTATGTCTTATGGAGTATCTACCAGGAGAGAACTTACTCCCAGTTGGTGGGTAAAAAATATGGCCATGTCTCCAACAAGGCTAAACTCGCTGGACTTAAAAAGACATTCCAAGGAGTATCTGGGACTTGAGATAGGCGGACATGCCAGGGAGTGCATAGGCGAAGCAGTTATGGCGCATGAGGACGGATTTGACGGAGCAATCCAAATCTTTCCCATGGGCTGCATGCCTGAAATTGTTTCGAAAGCCATACTGCCTCGTATATCAAAAGACAAGAACTTTCCAATAATGACGCTGGTTGTTGATGAGATGACTGGAGAGGCGGGATATGTTACCCGAATAGAAGCATTTTTAGATTTGCTTGAAAGGAGAAAGGAACATGTATTATCTGGGAGTTGATGTGGGTTCGGTTAGCACCGATCTGATTGTGATGGATGAGAAGTTAAATGTGAAGGATAAAATATACTTAAGGACCAGGGGAAGGCCCATCCAGGTAATCCAGGAAGGCTTTAAATTACTCAGGGAGAAGTACAAGGATGGGGAAATCCTAGCATGCGGCACAACTGGAAGCGGGCGCCATATTGCAGCCACATTGATAGGTGCGGATGCGGTTAAGAACGAGATAACGGCTCACAGTACTGCTGCCTTGGAAATGGACAGGGATGTGCGGACGATTATTGAAATTGGAGGACAGGATTCGAAAATTATTATTCTAAGAGATGGAATAGTAGTGGAATTTGCCATGAATACGGTTTGTGCTACAGGAACGGGCTCATTTCGAGACGGACAAGCAGAGAGACATGACATACCCATAGAAGAGTTTGGAGATTATGCATTAAAAGCCACAACACCGGTACGAATAGCAGGAAGGTGTGCGGTGTTTGCAGAGTCCGACATGATACACAAGCAGCAGCTGGGATACAATGAGGCGGATATCATTGGCGGGCTTTGCGAGGCACTTGTCAGAAACTATTTGAATAATATTGGCAAGGGTAAGGAAATACTGCCCAAAGTGTTTTTCCAGGGAGGCGTCGCAGCTAACAAAGGTATAAAGAAAGCCTTTGAAGATGCTTTGGGATTTGAAGTTATTGTGCCTGAATATTATGACATGATGGGTGCAATTGGTGCTGCAATAATTGCTAGGAATACGGTGAGAAAAACAGGCAGAACAAACTTCAAAGGATTTGGTCTTGCAGAGAGTACATTTGCGTCCAAGAGTTTTGAGTGCACAGGATGTCCCAATTGCTGCGAGGTAGTAAGAATCTATGAGAATGAAAGGGCAATAGGATGTTTCGGAGACCGGTGTGGAAAGTGGAACACAAGGCTGTCTGTTCAGACTATTGCATAACTCACTCTACGCCTCCTAGTTTGTTTGCCCATTTCTCGGTGTAGAAAGAGCAGTAGTCAACTTTTGGCAGTCCTTTCTTCTCCCGGTGTTTGTTTGCCATATCGTGGCCCCACCTGGCCCACATCAGGCTTGGCAAACCGATAACCAGGAGAAAGAACCATCCTAGGATAAGGCTCTGCTTGAAGTGGCCTATTTCGTGCATTAGAACTTTTTCATTCTCCCAGTGGGATCTGCACAGGAAAATCTTGTTGCTCATTGATAAGGAACCTGTGTTCCAATCAACCTTGTATATGTTAATTACACCCTGCTTTTCTACCTTAACAGGTTTGACAAACACCCTAATTATATATGCCAGTAGTGTCTGGGGAAGACACCATGTAAAGAGGAGAAGATAGATCATTATTTCACTCCTGTATTTTATGTTGTCGGTAATTTATTCTATGCCATGTGAAAGGCAATTGAAACTGGGGAGAAGAGAAGGATTGAATCATTCTTCTCCCAGGAGTATAATATATGTGTTTTATGACATATATAAACAGAATGTGATGCAAGTGAAAACAATGTTACAAGAAAGGAAATGGGTTATTCTGCAGCACAAGACATATCAAACAGAATAAGGGAGCTTTTGAATGAAAACGGATGATCATATCTGTCTGGTAACGGATTCTTTAAGCTGCGCAGGAACCTCAGAGAAAACAGCATGCGTGGGAGGCACTCCATGCATTATTGAAGATGGAGTTGCAACACATCCTGATCCAAGTGCATTTGCAGGCAGCATTGCGACCAGCAATAGACTGGTGCGGGTATGTGTAAAAGAAGCGGGCATACCCATGTACAGTGCAGTAAAGATGATTACCAGGAATCCTGTTAGAATTATGGGCCTTTCAGGCAAGGGAGAGATAAAAACGGGTTATGATGCAGATGTTGTAATATTTGATGATGAGGTAAATGTTATTGGCGTTATACTTCAGGGAGAGGTGGTTGTGAGCTTGCTAATTTTGTATAAGGAGGGAAATATGTGAATATTGTTTATGGAGCGTTTGCTGATGAATATGCTGTGAGTCTTGAGGGGCAGATTGAAGGTCTTGTTAAGAATAATTTTGAGTATATTGAGATTAGGTTTGTTGATGGGAAGAATATTGCAGAAATAGATTCCGAGAGCGCAAAGTGTATTAATGAGGCATTAAAGGAAAACGGCATCAGTGTGTTTTCTATAGGTTCACCCATAGGAAAGATTGATATAACGGACGATCTTGGCAAGCATATAGATATATTTGAAAGGATATGCAATTGTGCAAATGTTCTTGAAAGCAAATACATACGCATGTTCAGTTTTTATAATAGAAACGGACAACCGGGAGAAGAATTCAGAAAGGTTGCTTTTAAAAGAGTGGAAATGCTTTTGGATCTGGCGGACAGGTATGGTGTAACGCTATGCCATGAAAACGAGGAAGGAATCTATGGTGAAGCTCCTGAAAGATGTCTCGACCTGTTAAAAGGCTTTGAAGGCAGACTGAGGTGTGTATTTGACATGGGCAACTTCGTCCTGAAAGGATACGATCCGCTAAAGGCGTATGAGCTGCTTTACGAGTATTTGAGTACTTCCATATTAAGGATGGAACAAAGGATGGAAGAATCACAGTGCCAGGATACGGACAGGCAAGGATAAAGGAGATTGTCAAAGACTTTGCTGCCAAAAAGGAGTCTGTGCATGTAACACTGGAACCGCACCTTATGAGTTTTGTTGGCCTTGACCATCTTGCAGCAAGTGAGCTAAAGCATGAGTTTAGTTTTAGGTCCAATAAGGAAGCTTTTGATTTTGCAGCTGAGAATTTGAGAAAAATTCTTTCATGAAAAAAGAGTTCGTGAAAATCCAATTCACGAACTCTTTACTTTTAATCATTGGCAGGCCCTTTGTCGTAGAACTCCTTGTATTCACTAGGAGAAAGCCCATAAAAGGACTTGAAATTCCTGTAGAAGGATGAATAGTCAGTAAAGCCACAGGCATTGTAAATGTTCTTAAGTGGCTCACCAGCCCAAATCATCTCACAGGCAAGAATCAGCCTTTTTTGGATTATATAATCCCTGACAGTCATGCGTGTGGTTTCCTTGAACAGACGAGCAAAGTGATATTTGCTCAGGTGAACTTGGGATGCCAAAGTATCGAGGGTTATATGCTCGTTGATATGTTGATTTATGTACTCGGCCACAGTGTGAATC
>JAAYLF010000416.1 GCA_012522035.1 Clostridiaceae bacterium | reverse complement strand
TTATATAGTTGTTGGATTTCTGATCGAGCATCTGCTCCTCAACTATTATGCCGGGAGTATATATCTTGACAATTTCTCTTTTTACTATGCCCTTTGCGGTAGCCGGGTCTTCAACCTGCTCACAGATGGCCACCTTGTATCCATTTGATACAAGCTTGCTTATATACGACAGAGCAGCATGATAAGGCACGCCGCACATAGGGGCACTTTCGCAAAGCCCGCATTGACGTTTAGTCAACACGAGCTCGAGTACTTTTGATGCAACTATTGCATCATCAAAGAACATTTCATAAAAGTCCCCCAACCTGAAGAAAAGTATACAGTCTTTTACCTGCTCCTTTATGGTCATATATTGCTTCATCATAGGAGTCAGATGCTCTGTCATTATATATTTCCTCCAAATTTCAGTATTCAGCAATTAGCAACCGGAACAACCGCTGCAGCTGCCGCTGCATCCGCCTCCGCTGCCGTTTACATAGAATGATACTACGTCGTTGATGTTTCGCATCATGTTTTCAAATACATCCTTGGCATGGAAATAGTTTTTTGTCAACTCGTACTCATTGAGTTCCCTTTGCTTCTGAAGAAGCATCTCTCTGCATTTCTCAATTTCTTCCTGGCCAAGTCCTTCTCTTGATGCTCTAACCATCTTCATTTGAGCATCCCTGTATTCCTCCATAAGAGTATTTCCTTTTTCGTCCTCCAAGAGTGCAGCTTCAGCATCCTTCCATGCCTTCATTTCACTACTGTTTGCTATTGCCTGCCCCAGCTGGGCAGCAGCTTCCATGTAATCCATAATTTCTATCTCCTTTTCATATTTTAATTTTTAGAATTAACCAAAGTTCCATTTAGCGACCAGGTCTGGGCAGAATCTATCCTTACTGTTACTATCCTGCCAGACAGGTCGATATTTTCATCCATGCGGTCAAAATTTACAACCTTGTTGCCTTCCGTGCGTCCGGTATACTTCTTGTCATTGGTACGGCTCAAACCTTCCACCAAAACTTCCACATTTCTGCCTACATATGATTCATTTATTTCCCTACTTATACTATTCTGCAGCTCCAAAAGTCTGTTAAACCTTTCTTTTGCCACTTCCTCAGGAATTTGATCTTCGAATCTTGCAGCAGGAGTTCCTGTCCGTTTGGAGTAGATGAAGGTAAAAGCACTGTCAAACCTGACTTCCTCCACCACACTCAGCGTCTCATTGAAGTCTTCTTCCGTTTCGCCGGGAAACCCTACAATGATGTCTGTTGACAAGGCAATACCTGGAATCCTTTCTTTTACCTTTTTAACCAACTCAAGGTACTTCTCCTTAGTGTACTTCCTGTTCATCTTTTCAAGTATTCTTGTACTTCCGGACTGAACAGGCAGATGAAGGTGCCTGCATATTCTCTCGTTGTTTGCCATTACCTCAATGAGTTCATCCGATAAATCCTTTGGATGGGAAGTCATGAACCTTATCCTTGGAATACTCGTACTGTCACATATGAGTTTCAGTAAAGTTGCAAAGTCAACGCCATCCCTTCTGTCATGACCGTAAGAGTTTACATTCTGTCCAAGGAGTGTTATTTCCTTTATGCCTGCCTTGTCCAGTTCTACCACTTCCGCAAGAATGTCGCATACTGCCCTGCTTCTTTCCCTGCCTCTTACATAGGGAACTATGCAGTAGGAGCAGAAGTTGTTGCATCCATACATTATTGTTACCCATGCCTTGAAATCACTATCCCTTAAAACCGGAACTCCTTCGACAACCTCGCCGTCCGTATTTGAGATCTCAAAAACACGGGTATTGGTAAAAATGCATTTGTGTAAAAGCTCAGGAAACCTGTGCAAATTATGCGTTCCAAAAACAAGGTCCACATTTTCGTACTTTTTCCTGATTTCCTGAACAACATGTTCCTGCTCGGTCATGCAGCCGCATACGGCAATTATCATATCTTCCTTATCCCTCTTCAGACTCTTTAAGGCACCGATATGACCATATACCTTCTCCTCTGCATTTTCACGCACGCAGCATGTATTGAACACAATCAAATCAGGCACTTCGTCCTGATTGGGTACATACCCCATTTCGTGCAGCATTCCACGGAGCTTTTCAGCGTCATGCTCATTCATCTGACAGCCAAAATTACGTACTTCGTAGGTTCTTTTCCTGTTCTTTTCTGCAAAGTACATGTCATTCCTGTCCCTTATTTGCTCCATGTACAAGTGCTGTTTTTCTATGTCAATCTGGCCTGCATTGATGTTTTCTTCTGCACTGCCAGAAAAATCATCCAAATCCGGGACTCTTATCATGGTCCTGTCATGCAAATGTTCAACCTCCTTTCAAAAAGACTCCCATTTTGAGGATACTAGTATATTATATACCTCAAAGCGCTTTATGTAAAGTAAAGGTCACAGTACAAGCAAAAGGCCGAAAAGCGCAGCTATAAGGACAAAGGGAACTGTCACAAGGCCGTATTTTATGAAATCCCTGGTTTTGTACTCTATGTTCTCTTTGCTTAATATGTTGGTAAACATTATACCTGCAAGAGCACCGATGGGAGTCAGATATGCTCCAAGATTCGACCCAATAATGCTGGCATACACTCCGAAGGAAGTTAATTTTTCCGGCAGTGCGGCCAGAATCTTTGATACGGCAAGGGTCATGGGTATGTTGTTCAACACATTGGAAAGAAGGGTTGAAAGAAGTCCATATGTTAATACGGTTGATAGACCGCTTGTGGTTGGTCTGTTTAGAAATTCTCCCGTGGCATGCAGCACTTTGTATTTGTCCAAGGCAAGGATAATGATAAACATTGAGACAACAAAGGGAACCAAATCCCAAGGAGCTCTTCTCAAGGAGCTTTTCAAAACATTAAGATCTTTGTTAATCAAACCATATACCAGGAGAATCAGCATAAGACTCATGGCAAAGCCAAGGCAGACAAGCCACATTTCCACTCCCAGAAAACTGGAGATGGATAAAATGATGGTGCACAGTATAAGATGGATAAGTGAAATGACCAATACGAATTTGTCCTTTATCATTATTTCCTTTGCTTCCACCCTGATTTCCTTTTTAAATTCTTTTTTGAACAAGAGAAAAACTATTAGAAATGCACAAAAGCCTGCCAGTATTGTAGGTACAAACATAACCTTCATATACTCAAAGAAGGATATGCCGTAAACACTGGAGATATATATGTTGGTTGGGTTGCCTATGCTCAACATCATGGAGAAGGTGTTGGCACTGACAAACTCAGCTACAAGATACGGGATGGGATTTATGTTTGCCCTCTTTGCAAAAGCACATATGAAGGGAGTAAACGTCAAGATGAGTATGTCGTTCGATGTAAATACTGTAAGAATGGAGATGACAGCATAAAGAACGACAAAGAGTGTAGTCTGATTCTTCTTCCCCAACTTCAATGCCTGGTTTGCCATATAGCTGAAGAAACCGACCTCGTCAAGAACAATTGACAGGATACTCACTGAGATGAACAAAACAAGGATTTTAAGAGGATTAATTGGTGAGTTGGAGAAAAGCACCTTTGCAACCTCCTGGCCATCAATAAGGCCAAGAGTCAAAAGAACCGCCGCACCCGTCAATGCAACCAGAAAAAAGGATTGTATCTTCCATCTCTTTAATTGAATATATGGGTATTTTAATATTGAAAGAATAAGACAGATGATGGTTGTTGCACTTATGGTCAAAGTCAATATCATATATTATGTATCCCCCAGTTTTACATTTTGAAACCCACACATTGACCATGTGTGGGCTGTTTGCCTAACAATGTATTTTATAACAAACCCTAGGGAAAAACAATTATGTTTTAAAGTTTAACAATGTTCATGTTTGCGTAATACCATTTACTTCCTGAGATTTGCTTCCGGAGGCAGATAATAGTAGTAACCTTGTATTTAGAATCTAGATAATAATGCAGCTAGTTGATCATAGCATTACGCTTTGGATACATGGCTTTGCGTTTTCATCTTTCGATGAATTTGCCTATGTGTTAAATTTTTATAGACTTGTTTGAACCAACCCTTTTCTCCGTGATTTTCTCATTTTTCCCTATGCAGCCTGTGAGCATCTCCGCAGAAGGGTTGTGATTTGCATACTGTTTCATGCAAAAGTCCACACTGTAATTTGCATAGCAGTAAACACAGCCGTTTATACATGTATTATGCGCACCTATATCAATACTTTCCACACATCCGCAACCCTTCCTCTGGTTCCTGTCTTTTCTCAAGTCAAGTTTGCAACCGCATATGGATTCTATCAGGCTTTTGTCAATGCAGCTGGATTTTTGAATTCCATAACCCAACAAATCCTCTTCCTCACAGCACGCCTTTGGTATAAGTCCGTGTTCCTTTGCCGTTTTGCCTATGAATTCTGACAACTCATGTATTTCCCCATTCCTTGGTTTTCGTTCTATTTTCTTCTTTATTTTTGCATACCTGTCCACAAAACTTATAACCACACTTTCGGTATAGGGCGAAAGTCTTTCACAAAATTGTGCAAATTGCTTTTTGTGATAATCAACATTAAGATGATCTGTCAACATTATTGGGTCATACCTCCAGACAATCCTGTTCTTTCCCAGTCTCTCTGACAGCTCAATAAAGGTTTCAATTATTTCGCTCTTTTCCCTTAAGTTTATCTCGATGGTTCTGTCATATGGAGTAAGTGTGAACTGGAAATAGTATTTATAGCCCAGGGCATCGATTTCCTCGAGATAAGGAATGAAGTTTTTAGGATCTTTGGTCCAGAAAACAATACAGTCCACAACCTCCCTTTCAAGCAGTACTCTATATATCCAGGAGTTGTTGAAGGGATTTCTTGTAAGCACGTATCCTTCTTTCAGTCTGTTTAAAAACCACTGTCCGTAGTGACAGGGAATGTCGGTCCACCTTGATGCAGATATTATCATTCTATCAATTCTTCTCCCCTGTTGTTGATATCTACTCACAGACAGTATATACTTTTTTTGTATTTTACGAAAGTCCGAGGTGATAACATGAAGGAAGTTCATCCAAAAACAGTTCATGGTATTGTAAACAGACGTACAGGAACTTTCTCCTACCAGGCATGGCCTACAATATGCAGGAATGACAAGGGAGAGCTTTTTGTCGTCTACTCCGGCATGAGAATAGGTCATATCTGTCCCTTTGGAAAAACCATATTGCAAAAGAGTTCCGATAGCGGCAATACATGGTCAATGCCTGTCATCGTAAACGACAGTGCCCTGGATGACAGAGACGCTGGCATTGTAAGTCTGGGAGAAGAAAAACTGCTTGTCACCTGGTTCTGCCATCCAGCAAGGATGTATTTGGAAGACTACTACGAAAGTATCAGGATGACAGGAACAGAATATGAGAGTACAATCTCCATGATGCAGCTGGAAACATTCAAGGATCTCGAGAGAGAAGAAGGTGCGGGCGGCTCGTTTATTCGAATCAGTAAAGATAACGGTATGACTTTCGGTGACGCTATAAAAGTCCCGGTATCCTCTCCCCATGGTCCTAATATACTGTCAGACGGAACTATTGCCTACCTTGGCAAATCCATGTATACGGATCAGGAAGAAGACGGAGTAATCGCACTATACACAAGCAGTGACGGAGGAGCAACCTGGACACGAAAGTCATACATAGACCTTCCCGAGGGATACTCCTTTGACAACTTTCACGAGCCTCACATCCTTGAACTTTCAAAGGGTGTTCTTCTCGGGGCAATCAGGTGCCAGTCCACTCCCAAAGACAAAGACCAAAACATGTTTACCGTCTTTACCTGCTTCTCCTATGACAGCGGTAACACGTGGACCGTTCCTAAGCCTACCCATTTGAAAGGCTCTCCCCCTCATTTGATGCTGCACTCCTCTGGCGCAGTAATAATGAGTATTGGCAGAAGAGTAGCGCCTTTTGGCATCAGGACGGTTGTCAGCTATGATGGCGGAAATACATGGCAGGATGAGTATATCCTAAAAGACGATGCTCCTGATTGGGATCTTGGATATCCTGCAACCACAGAGCTGGATGACGGTTCTCTAATCACAGTGTATTACATGAAATGCAAAGGAGACAGAAAAACCTCCATTCTGTATACAAAATGGAGGCTTTAATCTAGATTGTTCCAAGTATGTATCTTCTTGCAAAGAACTTCATACTTCCCATTCGTTTTCTTTCAATATTCGCAAAGTCGTTGTATGTGTCAAGCATTGCCTTTGCATCCTGCTTATCAATGGAATCCCGAGAGTATCTAGCCTTGTTAAACAGCAGGGCTGCCCTCTTGTAAACTTCCCGCATTCCCTCGGCTTCAAAGAAACCACTGTTCTCAAGGAGATGTTCATACTCCGGAAGGGTAAAGGATGGATTCCTCTTGACATAATATCGTCCTATGACCTTCTACATCCGTTTGAATACATAGATAACATAGCTTCTGCTGTCCATTTTGGTGATTTTACCGAAGAACCATTTTACTCTCAATACCATAACGGATGCAAACAAGGCGATGACTGCCAATATAACAAGCATTAACTTCAAGAATTTGATAAATGCTTCACTGATAACCGGGACAAGGTCATCATTATCATTCTCATCCGGTATTGGGCTTGGTTTTGGTGTTGTTGTTTCCGGAGCATCCGTTGGCTCCTCAGATGGAGTCTCTTCAACAGTGGGTTCCGGTGTTGGCTCAGGAGTCAACTCAGGTGTGGAACTTGCGTCGGGAATCTCCACAGGATTCGGTCCATTAAAAGAAGCAGTGGGTTCAAACTCCACAAATCCTATTCCTTCAAGATACACCTCAGGCCATGCATGTGCATTGGAACCAAGCACGTCGAACCTGCCTCCACCCTGATAGTTTTCCTCAGTTACTAAAAATCCCTCAACGTACCTTGCAGGTACACCCACACATCTTAACAGGATGGTCATTGCAGTAGCATAGTATGTACAATAGCCTTCCTTTGACTCGAACAGGAAATAGTCAACAAAATCATACCCTTTGGGCACATCACCAGGGGTCAGGGTATATGTGTAGTTGTTTTTCAAATACTGTTCGATTACCTTAGCCTTCTCGTAATCCGTCTTTGCATCCTTTGTCAATTCTTGTGCCAGGGTTCGCACCCTTTCAGGCAGAGTGGACGGCAATTGCAAATATTTCTTGTAGAAAGCCTTGCTTCTGTTGGACAGGCTGAAAATGTCAGTAGTAATATCAGCCGGAAATCTGGAAGTAACGCTTTCATAGTCAAGGTATACAGGACGCCCAATCCAGGGTCCTTCAAAGTATCCCTGCGTTGCAAGATTCATAATTTTATTGTAATGCGGCGAAGTTTTGTTATAGACATACGCTTGAACAAAATATGCGCCGTGTTCAGGAATTGCGAAATTGTATCTCAGCTTTTCATGACCGTCAAAGAGTACATCTCTAATCTCATTCTGCCATGCGACACTGTTGAAATATCCATCTACTCTTGACATGGAAAAATCGAGCTGATAGGTTTTGGACATTGTAAAAAAGTTTCTGGCTCTTAATGGTCTTTCATGTCTAACCAACACAGTTATTGTCTTGTAGTTTTCTCTTTGTTCATGTATTTCCAAATATGTGTTTACTCCAAAAACCCTTTCCATCTCAGGCATGCGAATCTCGATCATGCTGGACAACAGATCTATACGGTTATATGATTGATAGCTGCTCCATTTTCTTCCGTTGTAGTCCTCGTAGGCCACTCCTCCCAAATATATCCCGGAGTGGTCGCTGTAAACTGTCAGCATTTTGGCATTGTTTACTTTAACATCTCCACCCAGTTCACCGGAGTTTCCAAAGCCCATGGAAGACAGATTGAAGATCTCTCCAAGTTCACTTGTGATATCAGAAGGCTTTCCAAACCAACTGTTGAATCTCATCTCCAGGGAGTTTAACAAGCGGTCTGAATAGCTGCCAAGCAGTGGTCCTGCCCCTATGTTGGTGACAGTCAAAAGCACATATATGAGTATATATGACAGAAACATGTTGAATGTCATCTTGGGCGGCGTTATTATCATCTGCCTGTTTAACTCACTGGCACTCAGGTAAAGGGATGAATTTCTTTCAAGCATGTAAATTGCGTACAGCGCCACCAGAAGGACAATAAAATTTCCAACAGGAAAACCGTATCCTGCAATTATTACACCCGTTACTATTCCCGCCAGGAACAGAAAACACATCAAAAAGCTTGTGTATATTACAATAAAACTGTACAAGAAGCAGGTAATTCCAAAAACGACAACATATGAAGGTATCCTGCTGTTGCTCATCTTGTAAATCAGCACGGACGGTGACAAGTCTCTGTTTGAAAAAAGAAACAGTATGAACAGGATGAACAACACAACCGCAAAAATATATATTACAAATCTGAAAGACTTGTTGTATGTATACATAAGCAGGATTCCTGTAAAAAGGAATGTATAAATCAACACCTCTAAAACAAATAAAGGTCTTGCCAGTGTGTTCATTATGGGAAGAAGCACCACGATGGCAACAAAGGTTTGAATCAAACATTTCAAAATTACATCTGTCGGAGACTCTTTCAGCTCCAGACTTCTCTTAAGCCTGCCTTTCATAAATCAAAACGCCTCCAAACTTTCCTGCGTGTCATCTTTAACATTGATTGTCATAAACTTGTGGCACAATTCTTTTGCCTTCTCTGCCATTACAAGATCCAACCCGTCGTCTGCAACGTATACCATGGCCACCTTGAAGCCAAAGTGGTTAAGCTCCTTGATTGAGTACAGAAGTCTTTCAGTTATGTTTGCAGTAAATATGTAAACTACGGAACGTATGTTGTCGGCTCTTGCTACAAACTCCGACAAAGAGGAATGGCTTTCTATATTGTCCGCATTAAACGGCAGTGATGCCAAAAGATAGTATACACCGTCAAAATCAGTTTCGTTGTCGCAGAATGCAACCTCCACTTCATCGCCCTGTGCATACATAAAATTGTATGGAATGCGCAGTCCTACAAAAAAGCTGCAGACACTGACACATGCTTCCGATAATTTGTCAATTAGTTCGAATCTTGATGCGCTCTGGCTCTTTAACAAAGGAAGCGAATTGTCAAAGAATATGCAGAACCTGCTGCTTTGGGTAGCATAGTACTTTTTGCTCATCAGCTTGTTCAGCCTGGATGTCGCTTTCCAATGTATGGTACGCATGCTGTCCTGCTCCTGATACTCCTTTATTTCCATGGAATCGGAATAATCAGTGGCATCCCTTGCCATCAGCCCCAGCTGCTCTTCCTCTTTTCGCTTTACATCATCAAAATCCCTAAGAAGGAATATTTCCGGATACACTGTCAGCGTGATTTTGCCATTGAACCTTTTTCGTCTGTAGCGAATGCCCAAATCATCCCATACATGTATTGTATCAGCGCCAACAGTATACTGGCCTCTGTATGGGCAGTGCAGTGCATATTTGAATATGTTGTGGGAAAACGATTTGAGTCCGAATACAAGAATCTTGTCATATTCCTTGGGAAGAACTATGCCTTCATCGATATCTATGAACATTTTGCACACTGGATATGTAAACAAAAAGAAATTGTCTATTTCCGTCTTTATTGTCACCCTGCTGCCTTTCATCGCCTTGAAGTTTCTGTTTTTAAGCTCCTTGACCCTTACTGCGAACCGGGCGACAAACAGCTTGATATCGGACAATATTAATATCAATCCGATACATACTGCCAGCAGATTAATGTATAGGTTGCCTATAAACAAGCTGACTATCAGCAGTGCGGAGTACAGTATCCTGAAAACAATAATGAGGAAGCGGGCAGTTTTTGTATATGCCCGTTTCCTGTCCTTTCTCCGATAGCGCCAGATTTCCTTCAATGAAATTGTCATATGCCTACATCCCTATGTTTACTTTGCTAAGAATTGATTCTATTACTTCCTCAGGCTGCACGCGCCTTATTTTTGCCTCCTTGTTTAGAATGATCCTATGGCAAAGAACCGGAATGGCAGCGCTCTTTACATCTTCAGGCAGCACATAATTCCTTCCTGCCATATAGGCAAAAGCCTGGGAAGCACGTCCTAGTGCAATGCTTCCTCTGGGGCTTACACCAAGCAAAATATCCTGGTTGTTTCTTGTTTCATTGGCTACTCCAACTATGTATGCGGCCAGACTGTCCTCTATATGTACATTGCTCACTTCTTGCTGTATTCTCAGGATGTCCTGCTTTGTGGCAACAGGCTTGAGTTCTTTTATTGAATGGGAATTCATCTGCTGTTTTACTATGTACGCTTCATCCTGGTTTGAAGGGTATCCCATTTGTATTTTCATAAAGAACCTGTCCAGCTGAGCTTCTGGGAGCGGATAGGTTCCCAAATGTTCTATGGGGTTCTGGGTTGCCATTACCATGAAAGGCTGCTCTATTTTATACGTAACACCTTCTATTGAAACGCTTCCTTCCTGCATCGCTTCCAGAAGGCTTGATTGGGTCTTTGGCGATGTTCTGTTAATTTCATCCGCCAAAAGGAAGTTGCAGTCAACCGCCCCTGGCCTGAATTCAAACTCTCCGGTCTTTCTGTTGTACACTGAAAAACCTGTTATGTCGGACGGCAGTACATCCGGCGTGAAGGATATGCGTTTGAATGTCGCATTTATGCTGGATGCAAGGGAAGATATGAGGCTTGTCTTGCCAACACCAGGCACGTCTTCAATCAAAAGATGGCCCTTGCTTATCAAGGTTATAAGTGCGAGTTTGACAACTTCCTTCTTGCCGATGATGCACGTCTCAATGTTCTCAATAATTCTTTCAATTACCTCGTATGAGTTTGAGGCTTGGGCAGTATCAATGTTTTTTAAATCCTTCTTTGCAACTTCCACTTTTTTCACTCTCCAAATCAGTTAAGTTTATTCTTAAGCTCCTTACCCAGTTCTTCATAGCCTGGTTTTCCTAACAGAGCAAACATGTTCTTTTTGTAAGCTTCTACGCCGGGTTGGTCGAAAGGATTCACACCCAAAAGGTATCCACTTATGCCACACGCCTTTTCAAAGAAGTATACAAGCCAGCCAAAGCTGTATTCATTCATCTCTTGTACGGAGACAACCAGATTTGGCACCCCGCCGTCCTTGTGGGCAAGTATTGTTCCTAATGCGGCATACCTGTTTACCTCATCCATATCCATTCCTGAAATATAGTTGAGGCCGTCCAAATCCTCGGAATCATGCCCTATCATATATGAATGTCTAGGCTTGTCAACCAGGAGTACGGTTTCGAACAATACCCTCAATCCATCCTGAATATACTGGCCAAGCGAATGCAGGTCCGTACTGAAATCTGCGCCTGCAGGGAAAATTCCTTTATGGTCTTTACCTTCACTCTCCCCATATAACTGCTTCCACCATTCAGTGAAATAGTGGAAAGATGGCTCGTAATTCACCATCAATTCTATAACCTTGCCTTTTTTGTAAAGTGCATTTCTAAATGCGGCATACTGGTAGCAAGGATTATTGTCAAGGTCAGGATTCCGGTATGCCAGATACGCATCTTTTGCACCTTCCATAATCTTGTCTATATCAATTCCGGCAACGGCAATGGGCAAAAGCCCTACCGCTGTCAAAACAGAATATCTGCCGCCTATGTCATCGGGGATTACAAAGGTTTCGTATCCTTCCTTCTCTGAAAGAGTTCTCAAGGCACCTTTATGCTTGTCAGTGGTTGCATAAATTCTCCTTGCAGCTTCTTCCCTGCCATACTTCTTTTCCATATGGTCCTTCAGAATTCTAAAGGCAATTGCAGGCTCTGTAGTTGTTCCGGATTTTGATATTACATTAATCGAAACATTATATTCCTCAACCAGCTCCATAAGTTCATGCATATATGTGGAACTTATGCTGTTTCCGGCAAACAGAACCATGGGTCCCTTTTTATCCTTCATTCTCTGCATGTTGTAAAAAGAGCCTGTAAGCATCTCGATGGCAGCTCTTGCTCCAAGATACGAACCACCTATTCCGACTACAATTAATACATCGGAATCTTCCCTGATTTTATTACTGCACTTTTTAATTCTTTCAAACTCTACTTTATCATAATTTACAGGAAGGTCAACCCATCCTGTAAATTCGCTTCCCGCACCCGTCTTCTCATGAAGCGCATTGTGTGCAGCCAAAACCATTTCCTTTTGGTTTTCTATCTCTCCGTGCTTAACAAACTGCAGTGCATGGGATGTGTCAAATCTTATCATAACATCTCCTCTAGGTTCTCTTTGACTTTATTCAAAAATTCATCCAAGTCAAGTCTGATCTTCTGCGGCAGTTCGGATATTGAAACAAGGTCTCCTGTCATGTATCCCTGTCCTACGGTTCTTAAAACTGCATCTTCCAGCTTGCCTGCAAAGTTTTGCAGATCTTCCAGCCCGTCAAGTTCTCCCCTCTTGTTAAGGGCACCGGTCCATGCAAATATTGTTGCAATGGGGTTTGTGGAAGTTTTTTCACCCTGCAGATATCTGTGGTAATGTCTTGTTACCGTTCCGTGCGCTGCTTCATACTCGTAGTTTCCATGGGGGGACACCAGCACCGATATCATCATCGCAAGGCATCCATAGGCGGTGGCCAATATGTTGGAGAATACGTCTCCATCGTAGTTGTTGCATGCTCAAACAAACCAGCCTTCCGATTTCATTACCCTGGCTATTGCATCATCTATAAGGGTGTAGAAATATTCTATGCCTGCTTCCTCGAACTTATCCTTGTATCTTTTCTCATATATGTCATTAAATATGTCTTTAAATCTGTGATCATAAGTTTTTGATATTGTATCCTTGGATGAAAACCACAAATCCATTTTATTGTCCAAGGCATACTCAAAGCAGGAAATAGCAAAACTTTCAATGGAACTGTCCGTATTGTGGATGCTTTGCACAATTCCGTTGGAATCTTCAAAATCATGAACATCTATATACTTGGTGTTGCCGTTTTTATCGGTTATCTGCAGAACAGCCTTGCTTCCCTTTTCCACATAGGTTTCAACGCCTCCGTATACATCGCCATATGCATGACGGGCAATTACTATCGGCTTTTTCCACCCTCGTACCAAAGGACTTATTCCGTCCACCAGTATTGGCGCTCTAAATACGGTTCCGTCCAGTATCGCCCTTATCGTCGCATTCGGGCTCTTCCACATTTTTTTGAGTTTGAACTCTTCAACCCTTTGGGCGTTTGCTGTGATGGTTGCACATTTAACCGCAACACCATGTTTCTTCGTGGCATTTGCAGCATCAATTGTGACCTGATCCTCGGTCTTATCCCTGTTTTCTATACTTAAATCATAGTAATCCGTTTTCAAGTCAACATATGGAGTTAATAGGACATCCTTTATCTTTTTCCATATAACTCTGGTCATCTCGTCTCCATCCATCTCAACCAATGGAGTTTTCATCTTGATTCTCTTAAATTCCGTCACCATATCAGCTCCCGTTTAAATAGTTTTACCTGATTATAATATCAAAAATGTCCATGTTTTACAAGCTGAAAACAAGGAATTCAAAATCCATGATAACCTCGGATTCAATAGTATACAGGCAGAAAATCATCAAATACCGGGTGAACATATTTTTTCTTGATTAATGTAAATATTTTGTGTATAATATAAATAAACTTTAGGATAGGGAGTGATGTATAGCTTGTAGAATAATCCAGCTAAAAAAAAAAGTTAGTTGGGCATAATCTTGCATTATTGCTTTAGAAGGAGGAACCTATTATGAACATCAAGTTTAACACAAAAGAATCAAAGATTACTGAACACGGCATTGAAACCATGGAGAACAAATTCAACCTCAGGTTCAACAGAATTCTTTCAAACGTATCTGACGAGGAATTGACTTTCCATGTTAAAGTTGTCGACAAGAAACTCCAATACAAGGTTGAGTTGACATTGAATTACATGGGGTACACTTTGAGAGCGGAAACATATGACAAGTTAAGCTCTATTGCCGCTCTGGACAAGGCAATGGATATTATGGAACGTCAGATAGTAAAGGTAAAGACAAAGCTTTCACGTGTAAAGAATCAGGTTCCGGAATTTAAGGGTGAGGCTACTGCCACTGACGAGGATGCCGAGCCTGCAAATTACGAAGTTGTAAGGGTTAAAAGTTATGAAATGAAGCCCATTTCGGTTCAGGAAGCCATTATGAACATGAACTTGCTTGGGCATACATTCTATACTTTCTTGAATAGAGAAACCGACAAGATATCCACAGTTTACAAAAGAAAAGACGGAGATTACGGCCTTATTGAGCCTCAGTAAGGTTTTACATAAAAAAGCTGCAGATTAATCTGCAGCTTTTTTCTTATCCTACATTTCCTTTGTCGCTTTTAATAAACTTCTCAAATTTCTCAACGTATCTCTTAATCTTTCTTGTTGTTGTCTTTTCAAATTCCTCTTCCCTTATGTGTATTTCCTTGATAGCCTTGTATACAGGTACGGTCTTGTTAACCTTTTTGATTTCGTTCCAGATGAGATTCTTGACAACCTCGGGGTTGGAATCGTCAAAACCTGCTTCCTTGATGGCTTCGTAATTTGGAACCACGGTTGCATGGACTTCGGTATCACCGTCGTCCTTGTTGTCATATCCCCAAACTATGCTCTCAAGGACATAAGATATGTTTTTAATTTTCTCCTCAAGCTCTTCAGGATAAATGTTCTTTCCTGTCTTGGTAACAATGACGTTCTTTATACGTCCGCATATGTACAGTCTACCTTTTTTGTCTATTCTTCCAAGGTCACCTGTGTAGAACCATCCATCCCTCAGAACATCTGCTGTTGCTTCAGGATCCCTGTAATATCCAAGCATTACATTCTTTCCTTTTACAAGTATCTCGCCTATGCCGTCCTCGTTAGGATTGTTTATCTTGATTTCAACGCCAGGCATAGCCGGACCAACAGAAGCATTGTTTACATCCGTCTCCCTGTTGACACAAACTATTGGCGAACATTCAGTAAGACCATAGCCCTGACGCACGTTTATGCCCATGCGCTGAATATCGTTGGATATCTTCGGACTCATTGCAGCAGCTCCTGCAATTACAAGTCTCAAATTTCCTCCAAGAGATTCATGCACTGTCTTGAATAGCTTTTTCCTCACATCTATACCCAGACTGTACAAGACTCCCGATATGAATAAAAGAGATCTGAAAGCCACGTACTTTATCTTTTTCTCTTTGGCCTTCTTTAATATCTTTGCATGTACGCCTTCAAGAATAAGTGGCACAAGCATTATTATGCTGGGTTTGTACTCATTAATGTTCTTCGCTATATATCTTATTCCCTCACAGAAAGCCATGCGGCATCCGTTATACATCATTACAAGGAATCCGCAGGTACATTCGTATGTATGATGCAGTGGCAGTATGGAAAGAACCGAATCCCTGTAGTCATATTCAAGACACTGTGTAACCGATTCTATGTTGAAGCATATGTTCTTTTGAGAAAGCATTACACCTTTTGGTATACCTGTTGTTCCCGATGTGAACAAAAGAACACTCATTTTGTCACTGTCAATTTCCACATCCACGTATCTGGTGTCACCTTCAGCCAGAAGCTTCTGTCCTTCCTGAATCAGATGTGATATGGTGTGGCATTTTTTGCCTTCAACATCAAATTCCATATCATCCATGCATATGAGATATTCCACAACATCCGACTGTTTTGCAAAATCCTCAATAACTTTTGATATCTTTCCAGAAAAGATTATGGCTTTTGCCTCGGATCTGCTTATCAGGTTTGCAATTTCATCAGCTTTGAGCTCTTTATCTATTGGAACAACGACATTTCCACCGCAGGTTGCTGTCAGATAACCAAGACACCACTCATATCTGTTCTCTCCTATCAAGGCAATTGGTACATCCACAAGTCCAAGATTTGCCAGGGCAGTACCCAGGCTGTCAATTTCTTTTTTGAACTCTATGTATGTTATATGCCTGTATTCAGGTGCGTCTCCATTTTTCATCTTTACTATGAAGGCTTCTTTGTCTCCAAAAAGCTTTACGCTCTGATTTATTAATTGCTTAAAGTTGTCAACCGGTTTTGCTTTTATTATGTGTTGTTTCAAAACACTCAACCCTTTCGAATAAATGTTTCTTTGTATTATAAACCAAGCAGGCTTAAAATACAATATTAAAAATTTGTTATATCCTTGAATAAATAAGCTTCAAAAAGCATTTCACCTATAGTATAATATTAAAGTCAGTATATATTACGCTAAAACTAATCAGGAGTGAACACTTTTGGATTTTAAAGGGATTTTGAACTTTGTTAAGAAAAACAGGAAATTTATGCATTTTTTAATTCTGGCTCTCATTGAAATATTAGACTTGTTATGCTTGAGTTTTTTTGCAAATAATAGATTTACCTCATTTTCGGAATCACTTTTGGGAAAACTACAATTCAACACTCTCACACCCAGACCTGTAATATACGACGACATGCTGGTTTTTACTACATATGTGCTCTCCTTTGTTATAGGCGGTACTCTTGTTTTTGTTGTGGTCAAGCTGACCGGCAAACTCGCCAAAGGCAAGGAACTCATAAACTACGAGGCATTGTCCCTGATTCCTTTGGCCTTGTTCGTCATCATTTTCTTGTCAGGTTCCGTTGTAACGAATTTCAGCCCCAGATGGCTGAATCCATTGCTGACATACGTTGGGGGAGTATTTCTATACTTTCTTTCATGTATTAAACTGAAAGTCAATTATTAAAAATCAAATTCCTTCAGGATGTCGTTCAGATCATTTACATAAATATCTGCTTTTTCCTCAAGCAGCTTTTCCCTGTCGCCTATACCATACAACACTCCACAAGTATGAGCGCCGCACGCCTTTCCTGTACGTATATCGGTGTATGTATCACCTATCATGATGGTTTCACTGCTTGTTGCATTATTCCTTTCCATGCAGATGATGATACCTTCAGGATCCGGCTTCATCCTGTTAAGGGATTCAGGTCCCAACACAGTGTTGAAATAATGGTCTACTTCCAGTATTTTTAGTATTTTCTTCACCAGAGGCTCGGGCTTGTTGGAAAGAACACACATTGCGCCGCCTTTGTCCCATATGTGTTGTAAAAATTTTCTTACCCCCGGGTAAAGGGTGGTATCAACAACAGCGTGTTCGTAATAATAGTTCATGTACCATTCCAGTTCTTTTTCCGTTGAACCGGGAAGAGTCTTGTCTATGAGATATTTTGCTCCAAATCCAACGTATGTTATTATTTCATCTTCATCCATTACTTTGTAATTGAACTTCTTCTGTGTTGCTTTTACACTTCTTGCAATATCTTTTGCAGAATCAACCAGTACTCCGTCAAAATCAAATACTGCCAGTTTTAGTTTCGTCATTTAATTGTTTTTCCTCCATCTATATCAATCATGAAATGCCAATATCCGCATGTCAAAGCAGACATCATAAGACTTGGCACTCACAACTTGCCAAAGGCCTCCACCTGGTCTGCCACTGAACACCGGTTCACTTGGATATGTGTTTCAGTTCTAGTCTCTGTTTATGCCTGATTCGAAGGTCTTGCTCCGTCTCTCCACAAACGCTCCAGATTGTAGTATTCCCTGTCCTCCTCAAGAAACAGGTGTACAACAACATCAAGATAGTCAAGCAATATGCATCTTGCACTGTCATAACCTTCTATATGGGAGCAGTCTCTTCCTTCTTCTCTTAGTTTGAAGATTACCTCATCCGCAAGTCCTTTCAGATGTGTCGTTGACGTACCGCTTGCTATGATAAAATAGTCAGTCATGACAGTCTTTCCCGATGTGTCTATGACAACTATCTCCTTGCCCTTGCGGTTGTCAAGAACGTCCTTTATTTTTTCAGCCAGTTGTTTTGAATCCATCAATTCACTTCCCTTTCACCATTTTTCTTTATCTCCGTAAGATAATAGTTCCTTGTCAGTATCGTTTCTATGCGAATAAGTACATTCTTGTCCAAGAGGTACTTAATTGTATTATCGCATGCAGCTATTATACCATTAACAAGTCCCTTGTCCAATTCATTCCTAATCTTGTCAAATACCACTCCGCGTCTGTTTACCTCGGTGTAGTCTGCAATAAATACTATCTGTTCAAGTAGTGTCATTCCCGGTCTGCCAGTTACATGGTTTTCTATGGTATCCAACACCTCATTATCAATTACACCATATCTTTGAGCTGCAACTACTCTTCCTGCCTTCGCATGCAGAACATCAACATTGAACCCGTTGACAAGTTCCTCTTTCGTAGGGACTATGGATACACCCAGCCACTTGTACTGCTCGATGTCCATATCCTTTGCACAATCATGCAAAAGACCCGCCAGCTTGCATTTTTCCACATCGGCTCCATAAATTTTTGCCAAACGCTCGCATTCATCCACTACTCCCAGAGTGTGCAGATATCTCTTCTCACTTAATCTTTCCTTGAGGTCTTTCCTTATCGCCTCAAAATCCATTGCTTTTCTCTCCCTGTAAAGATTGTTTGCAAGAATGTAAGTGTATACCTTTTCAGGCAAAAACATCTTTACATCTTTACCCTCTACAAGCA
>JAAYLF010000415.1 GCA_012522035.1 Clostridiaceae bacterium | reverse complement strand
CCCGCGGTCGGCGTCGCGAAATTTTCCAAACTCCACTCCGCTACGCTCCGTTACGTTTGGAAAATTCCATTAAACGAGGTGTCATGATAAATCTGAAATTTGTGTCTTGACAAGGGGGACAGTTTAAATTAAATAAGTATAGTCTATTTATAGATATATGATGCCAATTTATGAGTTATTTATACATAATACGCTTGAATTGTATCTGGTTTTGTAGTATAATTACAATTACTATAGTTTAGTAATTACTATGAATAACATACATACAAATCGCAGCAAAATTTATCCCGCAGCGATCAATCTTTAGCCTGTGGTAAAGTGTCGGCGGATGGCAAGCTCACACGTCAGAACCCTCATTCTTTTGCTTGCTGACTGACAGTGCTGAGGAGAGCCGGTACCCCCGTCGAAACCATCGCCGCTCACCATGATGGCGAGGACTGGACTGAAGAAGAGCTGGAAGATATAGAGAAGTTCAAGGAATTTGTGAGGATGAGGCGTCAGCAGAGAAGAAATAAGGAATAAGTTATGAGCTGAATTAGGGGGTGGTAAAGTGATTTGCAAATTTTGCGGGTTTGAAGATACTGGAAAATACTGCAGTAACTGTGGAAAACTTTTGAGTGAAGAAGTTGCTCCAATAACTAAAAAAAACACAATCAAATTGGGTTTTGGAAAATCATCATCTGCAAATTATAGCTATGCGCTAAACCTTATTCAACAGCAACCAACTTATACTACTGAAGAAAATGGTTCTATACACACAGCAGTATTCACAGAAGATAACATTGAGCAATTTTTCAATATCTTTGATTACATAAAAAACTGGAAAAGTAGTTTTGTTGAAATTAACGGGCAAAGAGTCCCCATGAGCAAAATCAATGTTGGCCTATCTTGCTTCAGAGAAAGGCAAAAAGCTTATAACCCCCAAAGGTATTGTTATGGCGAAGATATAGGCAATAATAGCATTTACCGTATGAATCCTTTGGGATGTAGGCTTTGTGGTATTGACAATTCTTACTGGAGAGGCGGTTGGTATACTATTGGGAGTCTCTCAAAATCTGGAATTTTTACTGTTGATAAAAATCAAATCCAGCATATAGTAAAAAACAAAATAGAGGAAATAGGTTTTTGCCCTGCACTTAATATTGATGAAATTTTAATGCGAATTAGTAAGTTGCCGGATACAATAAATCCAAAAACAAATAAAAATTTTGAATATCTAACGATATGGGAAAACGGCAAGTCGATTGCAACTGGCATACGCATGAAAGAAAAGACATCTGGTTTTGTTGCTGAGGATTCCGATACATATGATATTAATATTAATCTTTCTGAGATAGCTGCGACAAGACAAGCCAAAAAACGTAAAGGTTGTGGATGCAGCACAGTTATTGCTGTATTAAGCATAATTTTAATACTTATAATTATATGTATAAGATTTTAAAGGAGTGAGATATATGACTGATAGAGAATTATTAGAATTAATTGCCGCCAAAGTTGGTGAGCTTACAAAAAATATGTCTGAAGTAAAATCCAGATTAACCTCTATTGAAAACATAGTTACCCGTATTGAAAATGGGCACGGTAAAAAACTTCAAGCTTTATTCGATGGATATAAACAACACACAGACCAACTTGAACGTATAGAAAAAGAAGTTTCAAAGCACGATGAATTTATCTTAAGAAGAATAAAATAGCTTTACAAACAAACATCTGTATTTGTGAGGGGTATTATGTACGAAAGACTTCTTTGTGAGGCTGAAAATGAGAATATAGAGGTTGTATCATATCCTCTTCAGGAAACAATAAAAGGGCTTTATTGCAATGGCGTTATAGCAATAAATAAAAACATTTCTACAACCGTCGAAAAAACATGTATTCTTGCAGAGGAACTAGGTCATTATTACACTTCATATGGTAATATTATTGATTGCTCTAATATAAACAACAGAAAACAAGAAGTAAAGGCCCGGCGCTGGGCCGTAAAGCGACTTGTATCATTTGATGGTATTATCCAGTCATTCAAGGCGGGCTGCAGAAACATGTGCGAAGTAGCCGAATACATCGGAGTGACTGAAGAGTTTTTGCGCCAAGCCTTTGAGACATATAGCCATATCTATGGCATATTCAAAGAATATGGCCGGTATGTGATCTATTT
>JAAYLF010000414.1 GCA_012522035.1 Clostridiaceae bacterium | reverse complement strand
TCATGATATAGCCGCAATGCGGCACATTTTTGGAAAAGTGGTGGCTGTCCACGCATTCGGCGCTCCTCAGAAAGCAGACTTTAATCCATATGTTTCAGTAAATGTAAACATACATTTCAGAGGAGCATTCCTATAAGGAAACAAAATGACCTTTGAAAAAAAAGATGCCACACTGTAGAATTTGAATTGTGAGTTGCGAACCAAGTAACCACAAATCAAAAACACTGGAGGCATCCAATATGAAGTATACACAAAATGAAAAGATTTTGCAAATTAAAGAAACAACGTTGATTATCGGAATTGACGTCGGTAGTGAGAAACACTATGCCAGGGCTTTTAATTTCAGGGGCGTAGAATATGGAAAGTTGTTGATTTTCGATAACAATGCTGAAGGATTCGCAAAGCTCAGAGTATGGATAGCGAAGATAGCTGAATCCAATGGTTTTACCGAGGTAATGCTGGGGATGGAGCCGACAGGACACTATTGGTTCAACCTTGCTGAGAATACTAAGAAGATGGGAATGCGCATTGTATTAGTAAACCCGCATCATGTGAAAAAAAGCAAGGAACTGGATGACAACAATCCCACCAAGAATGACCGTAAAGACCCAAAAACCATTGCAATGCTGGTCAAGGATGGGAGATATATTGAGCCATATATTCCGGAAGGTATTTACAAGGAGCTAAGGGTGGCCATGGACAGCCGGTGGCGGCTGGTAAAGGAACTTTCAGCTATCAGGAACCGTATCGGCCGGTGGATATGTATCCATTTTCCTGAATTCACCAAGGTGTTTAGGGCCTGGGAAGGAAAGGCTGCGTTATTGATACTGAAAGAATGCCCGACACCCAAAAAGGTAGTTGAAAAAGGCATTGAAGGTATCATAGCCCTCTGGAAGAAACACAAGATAAGGGCTGTAGGAATAAAAAGAGCAGAGAGGCTTCTTGAATCCGCTAAGACTTCCATTGGAACATCCGAGGGTCTTATATCTGCAGAAAATGAACTCTCAATGTTGCTTGAGGACTATGAGAGCAAAATGCGACAGCTTGAAAGAACAATGGCTTTAATTGAGGAACTGGCAATGCAGATTCCCGGGTTTGAGAAGATGCTTGAAATCAAAGGTGTTGGACTCGTGTTAG
The DNA here is from genome assembly GCA_012522035.1 of Clostridiaceae bacterium. Lineage (GTDB taxonomy): Bacteria > Bacillota > Clostridia > UBA1212 > DUPL01 > DUPL01. The sequence continues at coordinate 451 of JAAYLF010000414.1, read as the reverse complement.
CTGCAGGCTTTCTGGCGGAGGTAGGCGATATATTTAGATTCAGCCATCCAAAGCAGATCCAAAAGCTGTCTGGCCTAAGCCTCAAAGAGAACAGTTCCGGTAAGCATAAGGGACAGACAACCATAAGCAAACGTGGAAGGAAGCGGTTGCGATACTATTTGACATTCGGTATTATGCCTTTGCTGTCCAATAATGAGGAATTCCGGGCCTTGCACCAATACTATACGACCAGGAAGGAAAGACCCTTGAAGAAAATGCAGTCCCTGGTTGCTTTAAGTAATAAGTTAATACGGATATTTTATGTGATACTGACGAAAGACATAGCCTATGATCCACAAAAGATGATGAGCGATATAAAAAGACCGGAGGTAAAGGTGGCATAATCTGCACCGCTTATAAAAAGAATACATCGCTCTCGTAAGCCAGTCAAGGGCAAGACTGCGTTCGGCTT
>JAAYLF010000413.1 GCA_012522035.1 Clostridiaceae bacterium | reverse complement strand
CTTTGGTTCTGTGCATATAATGCGGTTATAACAGCATATTCAAGATACGCCAAAGAAGTCTGGGGCATAACCGGTGGAGCTTTTGCAGACTCATTGATGATAGCAACAGGAGCTGCGGTTGTAAGCTACATTCCAATTGGATTTATTGCAACCCGCTTTGGAAGAAAACGCACTATCCTTGCAGGAATATGCATGATGTTTGTCGCTTTCAGCACAGGATTCTTCATAACCAAAGTATCCCCGGTAATATACATTGTGTTTGTGCTGACAGGTATTGGCTGGGCTGCCATCAATGTTAACTCCTATCCGATGGTTGTTGAGATGAGCTAAGGCTCAAACATTGGCAAATACACAGGATATTACTATACCTTCTCAATGGCTGCACAGATTTTCACCCCCATACTTTCAGGCTTTTTCCTGGAGGTAAGTTACAGGACCCTGTTCCCCTATGCAGCTGTCTTCATGGTGCTGGCATTTATTACATTCACCTTCGTAAAACACGGAGATTCAAAACCTGTGAGAAAAAAGGATTTGATAGAAAACTTCGATATCGAAGACTAAATATGTTTACAATTCGTCTCAAATGTGTTATACTCGTTTGAGACAGGGGGCATTAGCGCAGTTGGGAGCGCACCACACTGGCAGTGTGGGGGTCGTGGGTTCGAATCCCATATGCTCCACCATTCATTGCAAAAAGCAGCCATGCAGGCTTGCTTTTTGCAATAGTATTTGTTCCTTGTAAAATGAATAGAATGTGTCCCACAGTTTTAAGAAATCAATAGCCTTTGAAAACACCAGGTCTTGTGAATTTGAATATGATAACATACATTATGTAATTGAAGCTTCAATCAAATCTTCCATATGCAAATTTAACGTATTTAAAAATGATACATTGTTGCAACTGAGGGAAAAGTGACTTCTTGCAAAATTTCAGACCCACTTTTGATTTGCATTGTATATATTTTTTTGTCATATATTACAATTGAACACGACATTCCATACAGTTTACAACAGCTTGGGGATACGATGAACATGAGAGCAATTTATGCTATTAACATACAAACCTTCCGTAAGGAGAAAAAATTATGAAACGCACGCACGTATTCAGCGCTATCTGCATAGTCTTTATACTGCTTTTGGCTGCATGCAGCCAAGAGGATTACATGCTGAAAACTCCACCAAAAACATTGGAAACCAGCATAACTGAACCACCTGATAGCGAAGAAAGCAAAGTTGTAAAAGAGCTGAAATCCCTTGCAGATTTCAATTATGATGGAGACAATGAAACAGTAAAAATAGTGGATTTCAACGGACAGTAGTTTGAACTTCAAGTTTGCGACGCGGATGGAAACATCCTGTGGAGGACCAAGGCAACAAAGGAAAACGTGGGATGGTTTTCCGTCTTCTACTGCAGGATTGAGGAAAACGACTATCTTCTTCAATATACGCCATATGCTTCTGACGGCATCTTTGTATACGAGTACAGTCTGTTCACTCTGGATAAGGATGGACAGGAGAAAATAGTAGAGTCCGGTTCCGTTGTGTTTGATACGAAATTTGGTACATCTGAACATAAATCTTTTGATCCCGAGGATATTGCAAATTTTATGGAGAAAATAAATACATATCTGGCAAACAGCATGGTTCTGTTGAATACGAATGACAAGCTTGACACTGACGACAACAGCCAGATAAACGACAGATTATGGTGGTTGGAAGAAGCGGATGGATTTACCTTTGATCCTTTCGATGACTTGGACAAAATACTTAAAGACTTCAAGGAATATTGCCAAAACCCGAACCGATAATTAAGAGGCTGTAACAACAGCCTCTATTTTTATTCAAGCCTGTCAAGGAATGAACATTCCTTGTTTTCCGATTTGTATCTTACAAGAGTATCCAGTTGAACATTGTGAATTGCATTGAATATGTTTCTTTCCACCATAGGGTTTGTCTTCTTAAGCTCTTTTATGAGAGCTTTTGTTTCTACCCTTTTGGAAACCCCTCTTTCCTCCTCAACTTTCTTGGTAATCTAGCAGGCACATCTCAGAAAGTCAAGTTTGTTGTAATCTCTCCATGCAAGAACCGCCTCTTCATTTATCATATACATGGGTCTTATAAGTTCCATTCCTTCGAAGTTGGTGCTCTTAAGTCTTGGCAGCATGGCCTGAATCTGAGCGCCATAAAGCATTCCCATCAATGTGGTTTCAATGACATCGGACATGTGATGCCCCAAAGCAATTTTGTTGCAGCCCAGCTCCTTGGCCTTGGCATACAGATTACCTCTTCTCATCCTTGCGCAAAGGTAGCAGGGTGATTTGTCCACATATTCCACCACCTCAAATATGTTGGAGTCAAATATGGTAATGGGTATGTTTAAAAGCTGGGCATTCTTTACAATATTCTCCCTGTTTTCTTTAGTGTACCCCGGGTCCATAACAAGATAAACCACATCAAATGGAAAATCGCTGATACGATTAAGCATCTGCATCAGCTTTGCAAGCAGCATGGAGTCCTTGCCTCCTGATATGCAGACTGCAACCTTGTCATTTTCCTTCAAAAGCTTGTACTCCTTGACTCCTTTGACAAAAGGAGACCAGATGCTTCTTCTAAACTCTTTCAATATGCTTCTTTCAATAAGTTTGTATTTTTCCATAGTCTTATGCACCTTTAATCAAATCCTTGATAACTTCCCCTGCAATTATCAAACCAACAACACTTGGAACAAAAGCGGTACTACCCGGTGTGCGTTTGTCGCCATCCTCGCTGAATCGTTTGGGGGTTTCGGTTGAATACACAACCTTTAGCCTGTCAACACCCAGCTTGCGCAGCTTGTACCGCATTACCCTGGCTATGGGATCAATGGTTGTGTTGAATATATCGTCCACCTTGAAGCGTGTTGGTTCTATCTTGTTGCCCGCACCCATGGAAGATATTATCGGTGTGTTTGCCTTGTATGCATTGTATGCCAGATCTATTTTCGCAGTGATGGTGTCAATTGCATCAACAATATAGTCGTATTGGGTGAAATCAAACATATGGGCAGTGTCAGGCAAATAAAAGAGCTTGTATTTGTTAACCTTTGCCTTTGGATTTATATCAAGTATCCTTTCTTCCAGAACATCCACCTTGTCTCTTCCCAGCGTGCTGTGGGTTGCGATTATCTGTCTGTTCAGATTCGACAAAACAATCTTGGCATTGTCTATGATATCAAGTGTGCCGATACCGCTTCTTGCAAGAGCTTCCACGGTAAAACCGCCTACTCCTCCAACACCAAATACCGCCACTCTTTTCTTTTGCAGCTTCTCTACTGCCTCTTTACCAAATATTAGTTCCAGTCTTTCAAATTGATTTTCCAATCAGTTATTCACTCATCCTTCTTTTTTTGGTATAATATTGCGGTAGACATTATAAAGGAAAAAGTTAATTTTATCAACAAACAGCTTTTTCCCAAAAAACGGAGGTGCGCAAATGTTAAAGAGAAACTTGATTGCACTATTATGCCTATCACTTGTCTTGCCTTTTACTGCCTGTGTGCCAGACAACGGTAACAAAGAAGAAAATCTTGATGGCAAGACGGTATTGTATCAAGTAGTCCGCGAAAACGTTAGTCTTATGATGTGCTATGTCATAAAGACCAACAATAACAAACTGATTGTGATTGACGGCGGAATTGACGGCCGCGGGCTGTATGAGCCGCCATATTTGTTGGAAGAGTTAAGGGAAATTAGCGGCGAGGAGCATCCTGTTGTAGATGCCTGGTTCATAACTCACGCTCATCACGACCATTTTTTCGAGTTTGTAAAAATGGTTGAGGAAAAAAGCAAATATTTCACTGTAAATAACGTGTATTTTAATTTCCCCTCACAGGAATTTCTGGATAAATATGCACCTGGTGGAAAAGCCTTTTTGGACAGATTCAAAAAAGCATACAACAAACTCTTTGGAGAGAACGCATATGAAAACTACGAAGGGGTTCAAGTAGGCGATATCATTGAAGTAGACAATGTTTCTTTTGAGATTCTTCAAATTCCTGATGAAAGTATTACCTCAAATGCCATAAACAACTCATCCATCATATTCAGAATGACTGTAGAAAATCAAACAGTGCTGTTTACCGGTGATGCCGGAGTGGAAGCTGGCAACAGACTTGTATTAACTTATGGAGATTCCATACAAAGCGATATTGTCCAGATGGCCCACCACGGTCAGGCAGGACTTGAAAAAAGACATTATGAAAAGATAAATCCAAAAGTCTGTCTATGGCCGATCCCCATTTGGGTTTGGGAAAACCAGAACCAAACATACCAGACAGACCATACAAAGAAATGGATGTTTGAAGATTTGGGAGTGAAACACCATTACATATCAGGTCTTTACGGTACAGAATATATTGTATTTCCTTTTGATTTTGACATGGAGCCCAAGAACGATGTGGACTACAGTCCATATCTTGAGTTTAACAGTTAGAATTTAAAAAAACTCCATAAACCCTTGTAATTAGTGGGTTTGTGAGGTTTTGTTTATTTCAGAAAAATGTTGTGTATTTATGGTCGCTTTTTGGTATCTGCAATTAGTTGCCTGATGTCGCCTGCTTTTAGGAAGCGTCTATCCAGTCTCAAATTCAAAGCCTCACCCAAATCTTTTAGTATTTGGTCATAGTAGGTTGCCTTGTATACATTGTCCTTAATCCAACAAACCT
>JAAYLF010000412.1 GCA_012522035.1 Clostridiaceae bacterium | reverse complement strand
ATCTATGTGCCTGCGGACGACTTTACCGATCCGGCAACAGCTACCACTTTTGCTCACCTGGATGCAGTAACCGTTCTCTCAAGAAGCATAGTGGAGATGGGAATTTATCCTGCGGTGGATCCTCTGAGTTCATCCTCAAGAATTCTTGAGGCAAGCATAGTAGGTTCCGAGCACTACAATGTATCCCGTTCGGTAAAAAGTCTTCTTCAGAGATATCAGGACCTGCAGGATATTGTTGCAATACTTGGTATAGATGAGTTGTCCGAAGAGGACAAGAAGATAGTAAACAGGGCTAGAAAGGTACAGAGATTTTTGTCCCAGCCTTTCTACGTGGCTGAAAAGTATACACAGATACCTGGAAGATACGTTCCCATAGAGGAAACGGTAAGAGGATTCAGGGAAATTATTGAAGGCGTTCATGATGATATACCAGAAGGTTTCTTTCTGAATGTAGGAACAATTGACGAGGTTGTCGAGAGATACAAGCGTTCCATGGGTGATATTGATGGCTGAAGCTGCAGCGAAAGCTGATAGAAAGATAAATTTGAGGATAACCACTCCCAGAGGTCTTAAGTTTGCTGAAAAGGCAGACATGATCATCATGCGCTGTATTGACGGAGACATGGGGGTATTAAGAGGCCATGCTCCCATATCCGCGGTTTTGGGAGACGGTATATTGCGAATTATTAATGACGGTGTTGAAAAAAAGCTGGCCTTGTTTGGAGGCATTGTGGAGATAGGTGATAATACCGTCGATATTTACAGCACCATTGCCCAGCGTCCTGAAGAAATTGACCTGGAGCGCGCAAAAAGAGACAAGGAAGAAGCGGAAGCCATCATTATGGAGGAAACAGAAGAACTCAAGATTCGCAGCATGCAGGTTGTACTCAGAAGGTCACTGGTTAGAATCGAGGTCAGTCTTCACCTCGATGAAGAAAAAGAGATTAATATTGGTAACAATAATGAGGATGAGGAGTAAAAAAGCCAGGTGCCAAGCACCTGGTTTTATTGTATTTTCCCATCATCAATACGTATGATTCTATGACACTGCTCATATATGAAAGGGTCGTGGGTGGAAATCAGAATGGTTGCTCCTTCATTTTTATTCAATTCATGGAAAATATCCATCATATCCTTTGAGGTTGAACGATCAAGATGCCCTGTGGGTTCATCGGCAAGTATTAGGAGGGGATTGTTGATGATGGCTCTTGCTATGGCAACTCGCTGCTGTTGACCACCTGACAGGGATTCCACCAGGTTTCTTTTCTTGTCGTAAATGCCCAGTTTCTTTAAGATTTCATCAATTATAGGCTCAATCTCGGAAATTTTCGTTTTGTTTGACAGAAGCAGAGGAAGAGCAATATTGTTGTATACCGTATTGCCGAGAATAAGGCCAAAGCTTTGGAGTACAAACCCAATTTCCTCATTCCTAATTCTTGCAATCTGTTTGGCACCTAACCTGGTTATATTCCTTCCTTTGAAGCAATACTCTCCTGAATCAAAATCATCAAGGCACCCTAATATGTGAAGAAGAGTACTTTTTCCAGAACCTGAAACACCCACCAGCGCAACAAGTTCTCCTTCTTCTATCTTCAAAGATACATCCTTTAATGCATGAACATCGTTTTT
>JAAYLF010000411.1 GCA_012522035.1 Clostridiaceae bacterium | reverse complement strand
GTATATGTTATAATATATAAAAATCAAACAATGCGCCAATGACGCAAATAGCACTTGACCGCATGACCTCGTATATGTTTTAATATATAAAAATCAAACAATATCGACGGAGGTACATATCATGAAAAGAGTAACGGTCATATTGCTTGTTATGGTTTTGGCTCTTGGTATTCTGGCTGCGTGCAACAAGGAAGGGAAAGACTCACCTACTCCAACACCAGTACCTACAGACACCCCGGAGCCAACCGCTACACCAACACCCACTCCCGAACCCACACCCGAACCTACCGCGGAACCTGGGTCAAATGTAGCGCTCAACAAGCCTTTTGAAGTGTCTTCCGAGACGGATTCCACTTATGTTCAGTGGGGTTGGGCTTCGGAACATATTAACGACGGACTAATAGAAGAAGATCCCACCATCCCTCATGTAGGATGGACATCACAGGTCAAGCAGTACATGACCCTTGAGGATTTTGAGGAAGAGTGGGTATGGTTCGACCTTAAGGCAGTATACAAGATTGACAAAGTTGTACTCTGGCCAAGACAGGACAAAGCGGAAAACTTCCCGATGGACTACCACATTGAAGTATCCACCGATGACAAGAATTTTACAAAAGTTGCTGAAGTAACGGGAGATACAAGGTCCAAAGACGGAAACATGGATCCTGCCACTATTACCTTTGACCCTGTGGATGCAAGGTACGTAAGGATTGTCATTACAAAACCCAGCGACCTGCCTTCAGGAAGTGACGGACATCTTGTACAGTTTGCTGAGATTGAAATTTTCTCCTACAAGGAAGAATAAAACATGATTAATTAAGCCACTTCGAAGAAACGAGGTTCTTTTTTTGACGGAAAAAGTCATTCTATTATGTATCTGACATAATTAAATTGACTCTGTAATGGAGGTGCAAAGATATGAAAAGAGTGTTATCCATAATTCTGGTTATTGTTATGGCGCTTGGTGTGTTTACGGCATGTAAAAAGGATGGCAAAGACTCTCCTACACCAACACCTACAGTCACACCTACTCCCACCCCAGAGCCTACTCCTACAGAAGAACCAACGCCTTCCCCAACCCCGGCTCCCGGAACCAATGTGGCACTTAACAAGCCTTTTGAAGTTTCTTCAGAAACGGATGCAACATTTATACAATGGGGTTGGTCTTCAGAATACATAAACGATGGCGTGATCGAACACGATCCCAGTGCTCATGCAGGCTGGACATCGCTTATCAAGCAGTACATGACACTTGAAGAGTTTGGAGAAGAGTGGGTATGGATTGATCTTCAAGGAGTAATATCCATTGACAAGGTTGTTCTCTGGCCAAGACAGGATAATGGCGCATGCTTCCCCATGGACTACTACATTGAAGTGTCCACTGACAATGAGAAATATGAAAAGGTTGTGGAAGTCACAGGAGACGATCGATCCAGAGAAGGAAGCAAAGAACCTGCAATCCTGACTTTTAACCCAGTTGATGCAAGGTATGTAAGGCTTGTAGTCACAAAACCTTTTGATCAACCTTCAGGCAATGACGGATACCTGGTACAACTGGCAGAGTTCGAAATCTATGCAGCTCCGAGTCATTAGAAAAATCACCACTTCGTTTCCGAAGTGGTGATTTTTTATATTGGAATGATATAATAAGGGAAAGAAAACAAAGAAGGAGAAAACAGATGAATAAAAGAATGTACATTGTAATATTCTCTCTTTTGGTTGTATTTCTGGCTTCAGGCTGCCAGGCAGGCAGCAGCAAAAAAGGCTACATCAGAGAAGATATTGATTCCTATGGCAAAGTTGCCTGGAAGGAGGACATTGAGACGCGGGTTGAAAAGCAGGGCAAAATATACCCTGTTATTGACTTTACTTCCGTACACGATGCAATCGAGGCGGCAATTGAAGAAGGCGGCGGCACTGTCTACTTTCCTCCCGGCACCTACTCAATTGAAAAACCAATTGTGCTGGATCTGCCCGATGGTGTCAAGATAACTCTTCTTGGGGAAACCAACGGCCACTGTATTTTAAGAGGTGAAAAGGATATAGAAGGTCCTGTGGTTTTGGTTTTGTCAGAGGGAGTAAATCTTGGCAATCTTGTGTTTCAGACCTATTCTCAGGAACACCCGGCGGTGCTTGTTAAAGGGGATGGAACCAAGATATACAAGTGCTACTTCCAGGGTATGAATGTAAGGAATCTGGAAAGCACTGCAATAGTTGCAGCAAGCAATGTAACTGTTGTTTCCTGTACTTTCTCTAATGTAAATACTGATGCCTACACTCTTGAAATAACGAAATTCCCAGACAAGGAAGCCAAAAATATCTACGTAATTGATTTCTTTTTGAATGGAGAATTCAACGGATTTGTGATTACTTCCGATGACGAAAATGGCTGTCCTGAAAATGTACTTATTCAAAGAGGTGTTTTTCTCAACTACAGCACAGAACAATTGACCATAAAGTCTGTCAAAAACCTCATGGTTGACAACAACATGCTGGATCAAAGCGCCATGTACTGTATAACCATGGTTCCTGTGTATAAAGGTATTGATAATGTGACAATAAAGGAAAACTATATAGCCGCATCCTACAGATTTGGTGAACTTAAAGACACAACAGCAATACTTGTTGATGGCACGAAAGATTCCAAAATAACCAATGTGCTTGTAAAAAACAACATGATTGCATACTCAATAAACGGCATGGTTGTAAAAGGTAGTAACTATACAGACAGCAAGGTTGTAGACAATGTATTCCAGTCCACACTAAGTCATGGTTTGAAGATAGAAGAAGCAATCAATCTAACCATACAAAGAAACTCCTTCAAACCTGACGCTTCAAGCGTTGGTCTGCAGATAGACAAACAGAACGACAAATCAATTGTGAAGGACAATTTTTAGGAGTCCAGTGGTAAAAAGTCAAGGGGTGATTGGAAAAAATTTTTGAAAATTTAATAGTTTTTTAGGGTTTTTTGAGACAAAAAGGCCATCCTCAATAGACTTACCAATTCTAATTTACAAAATTGGTAAGTTGTGGAACACCAATTGGAAATTACTCTCCTTTTGGCGGCGTATAAATCCGGTTGCTACGTAGCAGCGCATAGACAAGCCGGACAAATTTCCTGGCAGTCAAGGCAAGTGCACGTTTGTGTGGTGTTTTTGGGGTTTCGGCATATTTTAATCCATAAAAGCGCTTAAACTCGGGATCATGCACTCTCACCTTGTTAGCGGCTTCTAAGAGGTAATATTTTAGATATCTGTTGCCGGAACGTATCATGTGAGTGTTCTCGGCTTTAAACTGGCCCGATTGATGTTCGGTCCATGCCAAACCCGCATATTTAGCCAATGCAGCATGGTTTGGGAAACGGTTAATATCACTGATTTCAGCTACTATACCAGCTGCATACACAGGTCCTACACCCTTTATTGACTGTAATGTATTGGGTATAAGGGCAAGCTGTGTTTCAATAGCCTTGTCAAGTGTTTCAAGCTGCTTTTTTAAAGCTTTAATGGCTACCAGCGAAACTGCAAGTACTTGATTTACAGAATCATTAACCGTTTTAGGCAGCCTATAAGAACTTCTGGCAGCTTTCTTGATGGTTTCAGCCAGTTCATGAGGATCAGCAAAACGGCCTTTAGATTTATTGTTAAGGAATTCAGCTAGTTTGTCTACATCCATATAAGCAATATCATCAACGGAAAAGAAATCCTCAATTATAGCTACAGATGTAGCCCCAAACTTATCAGAGAATATATCCTCCTGAGCAAGGGTGCTGAATTTCAAAAATAGGTTGCTTAAAAAACGTTTTTTTTTCGGGTTAAGTTTTTGGCTACATGGTAGCGCTCACGGGTAAGCTTTTGCAGAGCAACGAACTTTTCGTCCATGTAAACCTCCTTAGTAATACGTCCAAAACGGAGATTGTCAGCAATAACCCAAGCATCCACCCAGTCATTCTTTGGCAGTTCGGGATAAGCCTTTTTGAAGTTTGCAACCTGTTTGGGGTTAAGAACATGAATCCTTGGATTGAAAGCCTTAATTGAAGGTTCTTGCTTTAAGAAGTAGACAAGAGGATGACCATAGACTGAAGTGGCTTCCAAACCAATTACGAGAGAATCAAATTTGTTCTTACCCATGACTCCGGTAATTTTTTCGGAGATGGATTTAGCACCGGGATAGTTATTTGGAACAGAAAACCTAACAATTTCGGAGCCATCTGAATGGAGCAGCTGAACTTTATTATTCCTGCAACTTACATCAATGCCAACAAATAAAGGACTAGGCAAAGCAAACACCTCCTTTCAGAGCAAAGAGAATTAAAGCCATTGATTTAACCAATGCCCAGGTACCTGGTGCATCAACACCCTCGCCATAAGAATCCACCCTGGAAACCAACTGTGCATGGATCTCCCGACTGCCATAGAGGAGAAAGAGGAAACCAGGTAAACAACCAGTGGTTCGAAGATAACACCAGGCCAGGGGAACAGACTCCAAAAGAAGTAACCACATGGGCTCAACAAGGTGATACAAAACTATCCTCAATGGCTAATACCATTGTATCATGGGCATTAAAAATTTTAAATTGCCAATGTTCATACAGCGAAAAAGCTGCGGGGTTGCTTAATACTACGTATTAAGCATATATCCCTAAGTTAATATTTCAGGTAACCTTCTAAGTTACCTTTGAAGATAATTTCCAGTAAGTTTTTTACAATAAAGATT